>JAGYLT010000146.1 GCA_018400545.1 Bacteroidales bacterium | reverse complement strand
TCAAAAAAAAATCAGAGAAATACATGTTGTTGGTATTTAGTGAGTTACGTTTTATGTATAAGCTTGGCTAGGCAATATCTCACATAGTGTTTTAAACTATGTTAAAATTTTTATTACCTTGCGCGGCTAAAATGAATTGGTGAGTTTTCCCTACAACCCTGAAAAGTAATCAATAATTATGGAAAAGGATATACCGGTAAAAGTTCTGATATTAGAAGATAACGCCATCGACAAGAATATTATCTTTTCAACCCTGGATAAATCCGACCTGAATTGTACCACTGTAATCGTTGACAATAAAAAAGATTTTGAACAGGCACTTGAAAAGTTTAATCCCGATGTGGTGCTTTGCGATTATCTGCTCCCCGATATTGACGGGCTTGAGGCATTGGAATTGCACAAAAAGGCAATTCCCGATGTGCCCTTTATTTTTGTTACGGGCCACCTGAGTGAAGAAACAGCCATCGAATGCCTGAAAATCGGGGCATGGGATTACATCATGAAAAATCACATCAAGCGGTTGCCGGTGTCCATCAAAAATGTGCTTGCCCTGCGTGACGAGAGGAGGGCGAACCGCCTTAAAGAAGAGAAAATCATTCAGAGTGAAAAACGGTATAAAAGTCTCTCGGAACTCACCTTCGAAGGCATTGTAATTCACGAAAAAGGCACTGTGATCGACTGCAATTTATCGTTTTGTAAGATATTTGGCTACAAAAGGGAAGAACTTGTAAATAAAAATGTGCTGGAAAAGTTAATCTACCCCGAAGATATTAAAATCACGCTTGAAAATGCTTTAAGCGGTTCAACAAAACCCTATGAAACTCGTGCTATACGTAAGGATGGGACAGTATTTCCGGTGGAGCAGGAAGGTAAAAACATTGTGTACAATGGACATGATGTAAGGGTAGTAGCAATCAGGGATATCACAGCAAGAAAAAAGGCTATTGAGGATATCCGGCTGAGTGAGGAAAAATTTAACAAAATATCAAATGCGGCAAAAGATGCCATCATCCTGATCGATCATCAGGGTAAGGTTTCTTTTTGGAATAATGCAGCCACCGAAATGTTTCAATATACGAGTGATGAAATTTTGGGCGAAAACCTGCATGAGCTTTTGGCGCCCGAAAAATACCTGAAGGATCATAAGAAGGGTTTTGCAAAATTTCTGGAAACCGGTGAAGGAAATGCGATTGGTAAAATTACTGAACTGGAGGCCCGGCGTAAAGATGGAAAGCTTGTTGATGTTGAGTTGTCGCTTTCTTCCATAAATATTCATGGTAAATGGAATGCGGTTGGCATTCTGCGGGATATCAGTGCGCGAAAAAAAGTGGAAGCTGAGCTGAAGGCAGCTAAAAAGCATGCCCAGGATATGAACCAGATGAAAAGTAATTTTCTGTCCACCATGAGCCACGAGTTGAGGACGCCCCTGAACGGAATACAGGGGTTTGCCGAAATATTGATGGACTCGCTTGAAGAACCGGAATACCGCGATTTTGCACAAACCATTTTCAAAAGCTCAGTTCGTATCCTCAACACATTCAATCTCATCATCGACCTGGCGGTGCTGGATGCAAACCGGTTAAAGGTCAACAAGAAGAATGTCAACCTGATTCATATCATCGAAAATTCCTGTGAATCCTATGTTTCGGAAGCGGATGAGAAGAACCTTTACCTGAACCAAAAGCTTGAGGTGAATGAGGCCATCGCAGAAATTGACCAGATTTTGCTTACCCAGGCTTTGAATAACCTGCTGAACAATTCCGTAAAATATACCGAAACCGGTGGAATCACCGTAGGGCTTTCCAGATCGCAGGTTAAAGGTGTTGATTGTTTTGTGGTTTCGGTGGCCGATACCGGAATTGGTATCCCTGAAGAAAAAGCCGCTGTGATTTATCACGCTTTCAGGCAGGCTGATGAAGGCTATAACCGGCCATACGAGGGCATGGGTCTTGGGCTTTATATCACCAAACGTTATGTGGATTTGCTCGACGGACACATCGAAATGAAAAGCGAACATGGTAAGGGCACTAAATTTATCATTTACATCCCCGTTCATGGCAACCAATCGCTTGCAGGCATGGAAAAGGTGGGCCATGATGTTCCCGAAAAAAAATCTACACAAAGTGATAACATCCCTAAAATTTTATATGTGGAAGATGATACCGACCATCAGCAATTTGTAAAAATTTTCCTGAAGGGATCCTATGATCTCTTCACAGCCAAAGATGCTGAAACTGCCCTTGAAATGGTGAAGCAGCAACAGTATGATTTGATCCTGATGGACATCAACCTGGGCTCAGGGATGAACGGACTGGAGGCTGTATCTATAATCAGGCAAATTCCGCTTTATAAAGACACGCCCATTTTAGCGGTTACGGCCAATGCACTGGTTTCACAAAAAAACACCTACCTCGCTGGTGGTTGCACAGGTTACATTGCTAAACCCTTTAAAAAGAAAAAACTGCTTGCTTTTATTGATGATGCGCTGAAAGGCAAACATCAGAAGACGGGGCAATAATCCGGTTTTGAGGTTTCGGTGGGTTGAATTATTCAGGAAACCGTAACTTCCTCCTCAAGTATCGACTTCAGGATCATCAATTCCAGGTACAGCTCTACATCGATGCCCTCCAGCAATTTCGTTTTTTCGTCCTGAAGTACATATTGCAGTATCCGGTATTCAGGGCTTTGCAGCAGAAAATCATCAGTCCTGTCACTGATGAAACCGGATAGCATCACATTGAAAACATCCCGGTCGTTCCAGTCGCCAATTTTCTCTCCAACATTTTTCAGGGTTTTCAGGCTGTAACCGGAAACTTCGCTTTCAGGGAAATGGGTTTTCAGAAACTGCAGAATAAAAAATAACTGCTTTGCCTGCTTGCGCAAATCGTGCACATGTTCATCTTCATCAAGAGTAAAGATGAGTTTGTAGATGTTTGCAATTTTCTTTTTCAGAAAATCCAGGCTTTCGGTTTCCAGGTTTGATTTATCGCTGATATCCTCTACCGATTCGGTGGGTTCGGGAATGTCAAGAAACCTGCTGAAATCTGTTTTGCTGATGGTTTGATTGAGATCTTCGGTGAGTTCCTTTTCGCGGGTGTTCAGGAAAGTGTTAAGCTCAAAAAAGGTGAATTTTAGCGATTTTCTGAAATTGCTCAACAGCGATTGCTGGATTTGCAAATCCCGTAGTTTGCCGGAATCGGCAAAAATGATTTTGATGCTTTTATACTGGTCCTGGTCGATGATGGTTGGAAAATGAATATGCTTTTTTAACTTCTGGATGGTTCTGATCCTTTTGATGGCAACCCGCATCTGGTGGATGGCTTCTTCGTCCATCGATGCCTGGGTAATGAGGAAGTGCCCTTTAAAAAGCTGCAATTGCGTTTCGAGGAAATTGTATATCGCCAGGTTTTGTTCGTTTTGAGATGCTTCCATGGTTTCAGGCAGTTTTTTAGGTAGCCGAATCAAGCAGGTTAATGAGTGATGCAATTCTTTTGATGTCCTTTTTTTCCTTTTTCATCATTTCCCTGCACCTGTCCATGGCTTCATTAAGATAACCTATGTCAGTTTTAATCAGCCCAACCACCCTTTTTTCCAGCTTCACCGCTTTTGCTTTTTTTAATGCTGCCTTCGAAACCTTTGCTTTTGTTTTAAGCGTGGCCATTTCTTTTTCGAGACGCTCCAGGATTTCCGATTTGCGTTCATAAACCCTGATCTGCTTATCGAGGATAGCCCGCACGCGCTCCTGTTTGGCCTGTTCAATCAACTCGTTTTGTGAGATGATTTCTGCAATCTGCTTTGTGGATGGGGCGAGCGATTCGATATTGCCATCGCGTTTGTTGATTACTTCTTTAATCTGTTCTTCACTCAAATCTTCGTCCGGCTTCATGTCGGCATCCTCCAGCGTATCCTCAATATATTTTTCGAAATCAGATTTTTTATTATCCGATTCCGGATTGGTAATATGATCAGATTTTTCTTCGCTTTTCATTCCTGGAATTTTCTTGTTTGTGATTTAATCAGGTTTAAAATGAATACAAAAATAATATATAAAACAGTTGCTTCAACAAATCTTTTCAAAAGTAAACATACTATCTCGTTGATAATTAAAATTGTATGTTTCAAATTCCGGAAGCTATAATTTATTTTGCAGCTATTCCGTCTAAAAATGCAAAACCGTACTTTTGCCGGATTAAACCATGCATTCAACATTTGGTTTCTTACTGCATGCATTCAAAGAAAAAACCACACATATTGTTCAGGCTAATGCGCGTCAGCTCAAAAATACTGGGTGTGATTTTGCTGTTGATTTTTGTGCTGGTTGCTTTGCTGAATATTCCCGCCGTGCAAACCTGGCTCACACAAAAAATCGCCACCCGAATCAGTGAAGATTTTGGTGTTGAAGTACAGGTTGGCAGTGTGATGGTTGCCATTCCTAACACGTTGCAAATTCGTGATTTATATATTCCCGGACAAACCGGAGACACCCTGCTTTATCTCGGCGCATTAAAGGCGGATGCAAGTCTGCTCAGGCTGATTAACCGTCAGGTGCAGGTCAGGTATTTTTCTCTCGAAAACTTCAGGGCAAACGTCAGGCGCGGGCCGCCCGGCGAAGATTTCAATTTCAACTTTCTGTTGGAAGCCTTTGCATCTGAACCGGATACGGCTGCTAAAACAGATACCATTCCGGCTGAACCCTGGGAAATCAGCATCGACAAAATTAATCTTGAGGATATCGATGCCGTTTTCCTGGATGAAACCCTTGGCATGGATGCGAAACTCAATCTTGGAAACCTGGAAATCACCCTCGATGATCTGGACCTTGCCGGGCCGGCTTTGATGGTCGATCGGGTTGAGCTGGCGGATACCTATGCCACCGTTGTACAATGGAATGTGGAGCAGCAAAAAACTGCTGAAGCCGATGATGTGGATTCGGATGAAACAGAAAAATCCACTGAGCCGGCCTCAGTACTTCCACAGGTAGGGCTGGATGCGTTGTTGCTGGAGAACGTGAAAATCGATTATTTCGACCGCAGTTCTAAAATGAAGTTGAATTATGAAACTGGCTATATGCTGATAGAGCCCGGAGAAACCGACCTTCCCGGAAAGCAGCTTGTTGTGGAAAATATAGAAATTGCAAAAACGAAAGCGTTTTTTGAGCTTGCTTCTGATACCATAGCTTCCGAAGCGGTTGAATTTACCACACAAAAACTCCCGGAAGAAAATACAGTTCCGGCTTTTGTCTTTCTTCCCGGCTGGAGCATCGAAGTGGAAAAGGTGAACTTTGAAGATTTGGAAGTTGGGTTTGATGATGTGCATGCCCCACCGGTGGAATCCGGAGTGGATTTTGCCCACCTGCATTTTGAAAATATCAACATCGATATTGAAAATGTGATCCTGTCGGATTCCGCTGCTGCAGTACAAATCAGGCAGGTGGCCATGAAGGAAAAAAGCGGACTGGACCTCGATCATCTTCGGCTCGATGCAAGTCTTTCCTCTGAACAGGCTACGGTAAAAGGGCTTATGGTCAGGCTCAACGAAACTGAATTCGGCGGAGATATAGCTGCAGACTATCAGAATTTTAACCTGGCTTTTTCCGAACCCGGAGATGTAAACGTGGACATCAATCTGAAGCTTGAAAATTTAAAACCTGGTTTGATTGCGCTGTTTGCTGCATCACAGTTACCGGATTCTGTGTTTGCTGAAATGCGGCAAAAGCCAATCAGCATAAAACTAAAAGCAAAAGGCAAAGTGGATAGTTTGATGCTGGAGAAGTTGGAAGTTACCGCCCTCGACCGGACTAAACTGCTGGTCTCGGGGCTGTTGAATAATCTTATGCGTCCCGGTGATATGTTTTTCGATTTACGTTTCGATACCCTCCGAACCGGCAAATCTGATTTAATGGCAATCCTCGGTGCAGCCATCCCTTCAGGCATCAATCTTCCGTACAGTATTTCAGGTAAGATGGATGCAAAGGGTTCGATGGCCGGGGGTGAGGTGGATTTGTCACTGGATACGGATTTTGGAGCGATAAATGCAAAGGCTTTATTTGCACGGGAAATCCAACAGCAAAATGATACTTTCGCAGTGCAGCTTTCGCTTAATAAATTGGATATTGGTAAAATGCTTGATAATGATCAGCTTGGCGAGGCGAGCCTGGCGGTGAATGCC
>JAGYLT010000145.1 GCA_018400545.1 Bacteroidales bacterium | reverse complement strand
ATTTTTTGATGATCAGGAAAATAAAAACAGCATACATCGGAATCCAGATATACTTATCGCTGATCCAGTACATCAGAAAATCGAAAAAACTGTTGTGCAGGCTGTTTAAAAACAGGAAAACTTCCGTATCGATATGGTTTAGTGTTTCAATCAAACCGGTTTAAAATTCTTCTGGTGCGTTTTGGTTCAACTCCTTCCAAATCATATCTTTCAATTTTTGCAAGCCCAGGTTGGCCACTGAAGAAATAAAAAGGTATGGCACCTCCGGCAATTCTTTTTCGATCTCATCCATCAACTCCTGATCGAGCATGTCGGATTTTGTGATGGCAAGGATGTGTGATTTATCCAACAGTTCAGGATTATAATTTTTAAGTTCGTTCAGCAAAATCTCATATTCTTTATGGATGTTGTCCGAGTCTGCCGGAATCATAAACAGCAGAATGGAATTTCGTTCGATGTGACGCAGAAACCTTAGTCCAAGCCCCTTGCCTTCATGGGCACCTTCGATGATGCCGGGAATATCGGCCATAATAAAGGATTTGTGATCGTAGTAACTCACAATTCCAAGGTTTGGGCGCAGTGTGGTAAACGGATAATCGGCAATTTGGGGTTTGGCTGCCGAAAGCACCGACAGCAGTGTTGATTTTCCGGCATTTGGAAATCCAACAAGGCCAACATCGGCGAGCAGCTTCAGTTCCAGGATTTTCCATTTTTCCTGTCCCTCTTCACCGGGCTGGGCAAACTTGGGGGCCTGCAATGTTGAAGATTTGAAGTGGTCATTTCCTTTGCCGCCCCTGCCTCCGGAAAGCAAAATTCTTTCTTCGCCGTGTTCGGTAATTTCAAATTCTGTTTCGCCGCTTTCAAAATCCCGGGCTACTGTTCCCAAAGGTACTTCCAGGATTGCATCCTTGCCGCTGGCACCTGTTTTGAGCTGTGCACCGCCATTCTCTCCACGATCGGCAATTACGTGTTTGGTGTATTTCAAATGGAGCAATGTCCAGAGTTGCTCGTTTCCCCGCAGGATAATGTGTCCGCCACGGCCCCCGTCGCCACCATCAGGCCCGCCTCTGGGATTACTGCGCGAACGGTGAAAATGGGCAGACCCTGCTCCCCCGGCACCTGACCGGCAGTTGATTTTTACGTAATCCACAAAATTGGAATTGCCCATGGGTTTATAAGAATAGAAGCTTACAGCATCTTCCCTGTCACGATGCTTAAGCCTTAAGTTTATAAATATCCGGGTAGTTTCTGCCCAGTCCGTCGTAATCCAGTCCAAACCCTACAATGAAATCATTGGGGATTTCCATACCGATGTAATCGATCCTGTAATCTTTCTGGAATGCATCCGGCTTAAAAAGCAGGGTAGCCAGCTTCACATCCTTGGCCTCGAGCTGCCTGAGTTTGGGGATGGTATTCCACATGGTGATGCCCGTATCGATGATGTCTTCGAGGATCACAACCGTGCGGCCATGCAACACTTCATCCAGCCCGATGATTTCGCGCACAACCGAGGTGCTTTGTGTGCCAACATAGGATGAAAGCTTCACGAAAGAGATTTCGCAATTGAAATCGAAACGCTTCAGTAAATCGGCGGCAAACATAAAAGCGCCATTGAGCACCACCAGGAAAAGTGGGTTTTTATCGCTCACATCCGCCGAAATATCTTCAGCCATTTTGTTGATGGTTTCCTGAAGTTCATTGTTGGTTATGAAAATCTCAAAAGTTTTATCGTGCAGCTTTACATCTTTCATCCCGGAAAATTTTAAATTTCCGCAAAGATAACCTGAATTGCGGACCTTAAGATTTCACAGAAGTATTAATTTTGCGCTCCACATTTATAAACTGATATTCAAATGAATCCAAGAGTCAGCATTATTATGGGCAGCACTTCTGACCTTCCTGTTATGGAAGGGACAGCTAAAGTGTTGAACGAATTAAAAATTCCTTTTGAGATCAATGCGCTTTCGGCTCACCGAACTCCCGAAAAGGTGGAGGAATTTGCCAGGTCGGCCCGCAAAAGGGGTATTGGAGTTATCGTTGCCGGTGCCGGAATGGCTGCTCATCTGCCGGGCGTAATTGCCGCTATGACTCCCCTTCCTGTGATTGGTGTTCCGATTAAAGCCACCCTCGAAGGGCTTGATTCGCTGCTCGCCATCGTTCAGATGCCTCCCGGAATTCCGGTAGCAACGGTGGCTGTGAATGGTGCGAGAAATGCAGGAATCCTTGCTGCACAGATTCTGGCCACTGCCGATGATGAACTGGCACAGCGTGTTGTGGAATTTAAAGAAAATCTGAAACAAAAAATCATCAAGGCCAACGAAGACCTGGCCAATATAAATTTCGAATATAAAGTTTAAAACGATCAATAATCCCAATTAAAACAATTCAGGAATGAATGTAAATGAAGATACAGCGTTAAAAGTTGCAGAATCACTGCTTCAGATCAAAGCCATTAAACTTGATCTGAAAGAGCCATTCGAATGGGCCTCCGGCTGGAAATCACCCATTTATTGCGACAACCGCATCACACTTTCATACCCATCTATCAGGAATTATATCCGGCAACAATTTGTACAGATTATTTCGGAGGAATTCGGGGATATAGATGTTATTGCAGGTGTTGCCACGGGCGGAATTCCGCATGGCGTGCTTGTGGCTCAGGATTTGGGTTTACCATTTGCATACGTTCGTTCATCCAAAAAGGGCCACGGTCTGGCCAACCGTGTTGAGGGAATTATCGAATCAGGCCAAAGTGTGATTGTGATCGAAGATTTGATTTCAACCGGCGGCAGCAGCCTCAGCGCTGTTGAGGCCTTACGGGATGCCGGCGCCAGTGTAAAAGGCCTGCTTGCCATTTTTACATATGGTTTTGAAATTGCAGATGAGCGGTGCAGGAAAGCCAAATGCAATGCCTATGCATTGTCCGATTACCATCATTTACTCGATCAGGCCATAACGGATGGCTATATCAGGGAAGAAGATGTGAAATCACTCAAAAACTGGCGCGACAATCCTGAAAACTGGGGAAAATAATTAAATGAATTATGGCACAGATAGCTGCTGATGAAAAAGTATTAAATGTGAATTCCGACTTTCTGAGGAGCTTTATGAGCGATTTGCGGAATTTCAGGGATATCATGCCTGAGCAGGTGGAAAACTGGCAGGCAGAGAGGAATTCTTGCACTTTTTCGATCAGCAGCCTTGGAAACCTGGGCATGCAAAAGGGGGAATTCAGCATGCCCAATCGCTTTGGATTTATCTCAAACGAACAATCCAAAGTGCAGTTCGAACTGGATTTTTATTTTGATGATAATGCTGAAGGGCAGATGACCGGTTATTTTGAAATCCGGACCGAAATGAATCCAATGATAGAAATGATGGCCAAAAGGCCGCTAACAAATTTTGTAAACATACTTACTGAAAATCTGAAGCAAAAAACCGGCTGAAACAATTCGTTGCATTGTTAACGAAATTGAATAAAATAAACGATGTTTGCGTTTAGATTTTAGTAAAAATAAATAGGGTACACGGGTGAGAATTTTAATTTTCCTTTTATTTCCTTTTGCCTTGATCTACGGTATCGCAGCATTTATTCGGAATAAATGCTACGATTGGGGAATTATTAAATCCACCAGTTTTGATTTTCCGGTGATTTCGGTAGGCAATTTGAGCATGGGCGGAACCGGCAAAACGCCCCATGTTGAAAATCTGATCGGCCTGCTTAAAAAGGATTATAAAATTGCGGTGCTCAGCCGCGGCTATAAACGCCATACCAAAGGATTCAGATTTGCCGACGGCAATTCTACATCGCGCGATATTGGCGATGAGCCGCTTCAGATTAAAAACAAATTTCCCGAAATTACTGTGGCGGTAGATGGAAATCGCGTAAGGGGCATTAAAAAAATTAAAGAAACGAAACCGGAAACGGAAATCATTTTGCTGGATGACGCATTTCAACACAGGGCTGTGAAACCCGGACTTTCGATTTTGCTAACGGATTTTCACAAATTATATCCGGAAGATTATCCGGTTCCGGTGGGAAGCCTTCGTGAATTTCGCAGCGGAGCCAGACGCGCCGACATCATCGTGGTTACCAAAACCCCAAAAGTGCTATCTCCCATCACTGTAAGGCGCATCAACAGCCTCATAAATCCAAAGGAAAATCAAATGCTGTGTTTTTCCACCATTAAGTACGGTTCGCTCACTCCATTGCCGGGTTTGGATATCGAACCTCCGCAGGAGCACATTAGTTCGATTATGCTTTTTGCAGGCATTGCCAACATGTACCCCTTGCAGGATCATGTGCAAAAAATGTGTAATCACATGTTTCAGATCAAGTTTAGGGACCATCATAAATATTCCGAAAAGGATTATCAAAAAATCAGGCATAGGTTCGAGCAAATCTTCACCCAGAATAAAATCATCATTACTACCGAAAAGGATGCCATGCGAATTGCCTATCCGGAGATTCCGGAGACACTGAAAGGCCTGCCTATTTTTTACATCCCGATCCAAACCAAAATACACAAGGAATTCAGGAAAGAATTTAATGATCAAATTAAGACGTATGTACGGGAAAATTCAGGAGACAGTAGGGTATATCAATAAAGTAAAATCATTTGAGCCGGAAATTGGAATTGTACTGGGTACAGGACTGGGGAATTTCATAGCGCACATTAAAATTGAGCGCAGCATCGATTATGCTGACATTCCCAATTTTCCGGTTTCCACGGTAAAAGGCCATCAGGGTAAGCTGATTTTTGGATGGGTTAACGGCGTAAAAGTTGTTGCCTTAAAAGGCCGCTTTCACTATTACGAGGGCTATTCCATGCAGGAAGTTACCTTTCCTTTACGTGTGCTAAAATACCTTGGGATAAAGCATTTGTTTTTGTCGAATGCCAGCGGAGGTACAAATCCCGGGTTTCAGGTAGGCGATATGATGATCATCGAAGATCACATCAATCTTACCGGTCAAAATCCGCTGATCGGTAAAAATGATGAAAGGCTTGGCCCCCGGTTCCCTGATATGAGCGAGGTTTACGACTCCCGGCTGATCAAACTCGCTGAAGATGTTGCCGCCGAGAAAAACCTGAAAATACAAAAAGGCGTTTATGCCGCCGTAACCGGACCAAATTACGAAACACCCGCAGAATATAAATACATCCGCATTATTGGTGCCGATGCTGTGGGCATGTCAACTGTGCCTGAAGCCCTTGTAGCCAGGCATATGGATTTATCGTGTTTTGCAGTTTCTGTAATTTCCGACCTCGGCGTGGAAGGCAAAATAGAGTATATCAGCCACGAGGCCGTGATTGATGCGGCAAGCCATGTAGAACCCCGGATGGCAGAATTGATGCTTGGCATGATAGAAAAGCTGGATTTAAGAGATGAATAAAAGCCTTCAATTCAGCTAAATATTCCCAAAACTTAAATCCCGTCCGATTCAGGAATCGCATCAAAATTGATCATTTTGATATGCCAATTTTTGGTCAGGTCCAGCTTCCGGATATAAAACGGTTTCATGACAAAACCAATGGCCACCATGGAAGCAGAAACGGCGATGGTTTGCTCGTCGATCATCGGACTGTCGTTGTTGATCAAACCATTGATTCCCACAATGGTTACATAGGCGACCCCTCCCCTGATAAAAAACAGTTTTGATAGCCGGGTTAAAAACGCTCTGGGTCTCAGCACCTTTGAGATATTGCTGTACCTGATCTCCAGGTATGAATCGATAGTCAGTGAAGTGTCGGATAATTTTGTGATCTCCCCTTTCAGATTAAAATCACCATTTTTAATTTGAAGCATGATTTCATCACCCGTCTGGTATTTAAAATTTTTCACCTTGCCATTCTTCTGCACAATAAGATATTGCTGTGCAGACACTGAGCCTAACATGAAAAGCAATAAACCGGTAATTAGAAATCTGGCCATCGGATGCATGCTCCTTTCAATTATCCGGTGAAGTTAGCCAATTATCTTTTAACCTAAAAAATCCGGGAAGGGTCAATTCAATTACGGTTTACTTTCCCCGAAGGGATTCCTGTGGAAAGTTCGCGGTTTAAGAATCTGATAATCTGCAAAATAACATGCCGTATATTTTAAGTTTAATGCCAATAAATTTTAGGATTTTTAATAAGTAGTGACCGACTAAAATTCAAAAATTAGTA
>JAGYLT010000144.1 GCA_018400545.1 Bacteroidales bacterium | reverse complement strand
GGCAAAATTCCCGGCAGTACTTCCGGGCTAACATTCCATTGGATATATTGTAGCAGCATGCGCAAATAATTTTGGCAAAGATAGGGTTTTGGGATGGAAGTTATTGGTTGATTTGTTATTCGTTAATCGTGTACAGTGATAAAAGATAGTTCATAAAAACATTGATGTTTTTGATGAAGTCAGGTAGCGATCGAAAAATCCCAGTACAGCCTGTCCCGCCATTTCGCATAGCCGTCAGGTTAATTATATCAATTAAAAACCCTGTAAGGGTTTCGGTATTGTAGCTACAAACGGTTTGCATGATTGATGCAACCCGGTACGGGTTGAGCGAATAAAAAATACACACTTAAGCACAATCCATACTGGGTTGGGTATCCACTATTCCCATTATCCGCTACAATACCGCAACCCCCCGCACTTGCGGGACAGGCAGTACCGGGTTGGGAAGGTTATTGGTTATACGGATATTGTTTAATTGTGCGATGGTTTGAAAGTTTTCTAGCATATTTCTTTGACTTACTGGCAGTTTCCATGCGAGTGATGGGCGTAGCATCCGCTACGCCTAACTGTTAGGATTAAATCCTGCCCTGGTGATGAACCACACGATTAACAATTACACAAATAACGATTAACTCAAAATGACAGAAAATTCCGTAATTTAGCCCCAAAACATAATTCCTGATGTTGCTTTATCAAATAGGACTGACATTACTGCCCGGTGTGGGCGATGTGCTGGGTAAAAAGCTGGTGGCCTACTGCGGAGGCGTGGAGGCGGTTTTTAAACAGAAAAAGAAAACCCTGGAAAAAATCCCCGGCATCGGCCAGAAGCTGGTGAATGCCATACTCTCGCAAAATGTGCTGGTGCGCGCCGAGGAGGAGATGAAATTCATCGAAGAGAACAACATCACCCCGCTGTTTTACTTAGAAAAGAAATATCCAGCCCGCCTGAAAAACTGCGTGGACAGCCCCATCATGCTTTACCTGAAAGGCAATGCCGACCTCAATGTTCCAAAGATCATCAGCGTTGTGGGAACCCGCAAAGCCACGGAATACGGCAAGGAAATCTGCGAAAAGATCGTCCGCGACCTGAAAGCGCAAAATGTGCTGGTGGTGAGCGGGCTGGCCTACGGCATCGACACATGTGCTCACAAAGCATCACTGGACAACAACCTGAAAACAGTAGCTGTCCTTGGGCATGGCCTGGACCGCATTTATCCTTATCTGAACACGGCTCTTTCAAATAAAATAATGGATCACGGTGGTTTGCTTTCCGAATTCATGAGCAAGACCAAACCGGACCGCGAGAATTTCCCCAAACGAAACCGTATCATTGCCGGCCTCGCCGATGGCACACTGGTGGTGGAAGCTGCCCGGAAAGGAGGCGCTTTGATCACCGCCGAAATTGCCAACTCGTATAACCGCGATGTTTTCAGTATCCCGGGGAGAATTGGTGACACCTGGTCGGAAGGGTGTAACCATCTGATCAAAACCAACAAAGCGCATCTCGTGCAATCCGCCCAGGATCTTTCATACATCATGGGCTGGCAAAGGGCCAACGAAGTGAAGCCAAAAATCCAGCGGGAACTTTTTATAGAACTCACCCCCGAAGAAGAAAAAATCACGAATGCACTCCGGATGGAAGACACCATGGGGATTGATGACATCTGCCTGAAAACAGAAATGCCCACCAGCAAGGTAGCGGCGGCCTTGCTCAACCTGGAGTTCCAGGGATTGGTGCGGGCAATGCCGGGGAAGGTTTTTAAGCTGGAGATGTGAGTCCGGTATTGAAGTCACCCCGTGAGTTATTTCTGGCCGTCGGATAAACCTTTGCAAGCTCATTTCAAATGTCTTTGATTCACGGGTGACTATACTAGGGATAGTGTCACCTGTGAGTTATTTCTGGCCGTCGGGATAAACCGTTGAAAGCTCATTCCAATTATCTGAAGTGGATTCACGGGGTGACTATACCAGGGATAGCAGTCACCCCGTGAGTTATTTCTGGCCGTCGGATAAACCTTTGCAAGCTCATTCCAATTATCTGAAGTGGATTCACGGGGTGACTAAACACTCAAAACCTGTTTAATATAATCACTCAAATTACCACTGATTCATTTTGCCCAAACCATCATAAAATGTTTGATATCAGCTTCAACAAACATTTCACCCTGTTTTACAAAACCTTGCCTTTGGTAATACGGAATGGCTTTGAGTTGTGAATGGAGGTACACTTTTTCTGATCTGCTTTTCAGATCAGCAAGAACGGCTCTCAGGATTTCACTGCCCAGATTTTGATTGCGGTATTCCGGCAAAACGGCAAACCGTTCCAGTTTTATTCCTTCGGTTGTTTGGCGCCAGCGGCCGGTTCCCACCGGTTTATCATCAACAAGCAAGAGGTAGTAGGTTGCCTCTTCTTCATTTTCAACTTCCAGTGCATGTTCAACCTGTTGCTCTTCTATAAAAACCTTTTTCCTGATTTCCAGCGATTGTACGTAATGTATTGTATCAGTAATGGAAAATGAGATTACCTTTTGCATAGCGAACTTCTCAAGATTATTCTAAACAAATTTTATTTAAAAAGCACCTAATAAAACCCCGTCTGACTCCACCACATAAGGCTGTTTGTTAGTATTAAGGGACTAACTCCGGGGCTATCTCATTATATTGATTTCGCCACAAAATCACGAAAGCACAAAAATTCCACTAAAGTGTAAATCACAGTATAACAGCGATTTGTGCGATTTGGTGTCTTTGTGGCATTTTCTTCAATATTGGACTTTTGAGACAGCCCCGGTTGGTGATGGGGTCAAAAAAAAGCAACCTTAACAAGATTGCTTCCTATAAAATGATTTCAGTGTTTATTGATGATTTTTTCCGTTGTAGGCCCATTTCAGATAGATTGAACCCCAGGTAAACCCACCACCAAATGCTGCCAGAATGATGTTATCACCTTTTTTCAGTTTGTCTTCCCATTCCCACAGACAAAGCGGAATGGTAGCCGAAGTGGTATTTCCATAGCGCTGAATGTTGATCATCACCTGGTCGCGGTTGATGCCCATCCGGCGTGCTGTAGCTTCGATGATGCGCATGTTTGCCTGGTGCGGAACAAGCCATGCAAGGTCTTCGGGCTCAATGTGGTGTTTTTTCATCATCTCAACAGACACATCAGCCATCCTGGAAACAGCAAACTTAAAAACTGCCTGACCCTCCTGGTAAATGTAATGCTCGCGGGCATCAACAGTTTCATGAGAAGCCGGTTTAACGGAACCACCGGCCTTTTGATGTAAGTGCACCCTTCCCATTCCGTCCGACTGGTGGATTGAATCAATAATCCCTACCTCTTCGGTGGTTGGCTCCAACAGCATGGCACCTGCAGCATCGCCAAATATAACGCATGTAGTACGGTCAGTATAGTCAACAATCGACGACATTTTATCAGCTCCAACGAACACCACCTTTTTGTATTTTCCGGATTCTATGTACATCGCCGCGGTGGTCAGGGCGTAAATCTGTCCCGAACAAGCTGCATTCATATCAAAATGAAATGCGTTTTTAATGCCTGCTTTGTCGGCTATGATGTTTGCCGTTGCCGGGAACTGCATATCCGGAGTAACAGTAGCGCAAATTACAAGATCAATTTCATCGGGATGTGTATTGGTTTTTTTGAGCAGCCCTTTCACTGCTTCTGCGCCCATGTCGGAGGTGCCCTTGCCTTCTCCTTTTAAAATATGCCTGGTATGAATTCCGGTTCTTGTTGTAATCCAATCGTCAGAAGTATCAACCATGGTGGATAACTCCTGGTTGGTGAGAATATAATCAGGTACGTAACCCTGAATTCCCGTTATTGCTGCTCTGATTTTGTTCATGATTCTGGTAATTGATTAACGCGTGTATTTGTGCAGTGCGCGTTTGATTTTACTGGATAGTTTGGCTTCGTAAATTTCTTTTGAAAGCATAATCATATTTTTTATGGCCTCAGGACTGGAAATTCCATGTCCGATTACTACTGAGCCATTCACACCCAGTACCGGGCTTCCACCGTAGTTCTCATAGTTAAAACGCCTGATGTAATCGTCAGTCAGGTTGCGTTTTTGAAGCAGCCGGTACATGGCTTCAATTTGTTTAAGCACAATGTTACCGGTGAAACCGTCACAAACAATCACATCTACTTTCGACCGGAAAAGATCCCGGCTTTCAATATTACCAAAAAAATTAAAATCCCTTGAGTCCTTCATCATCTGGAATGATGACTGGCACAGCAGGTTACCTTTTCCTTCTTCCTGGCCAATATTCAGCAAGCCAACGCGTGGATTTTTAATTCCTAAAACATCGCGGGCATAGATAGATCCCAATAATGCAAACTGATATAGTACGTCAGGTTTTGTGTCGGGGTTTGTGCCAATATCGAGGATGATGCTTTCGCCGCCCTTTTCCTGTGGGATATGGGCGATGGTGGTTGGCCGGATCACTCCGGGAATGCTTCCCACGCTGTACATGGATCCAACCATGATGGCACCGGAATTTCCGGCGCTGCAAAATGCATTTATTTTTCTGGACTTCAGTTGTCTGAAACCAACGGAAATGGTGGAATCGGGTTTTCCGGTAAGCGCCCTGAGCGGTTTTTCCGACATGGATACCACCTGACTCGCATGCACAATATCGAAAGCAGTAGTGTCCTGTCCTTTTTTAACCAGAAATTCGTTGATCATCTCTGCGTCACCAATGAGCACAGTCCTGTCGTTCTGATTCAACGTTTTTTGGGCAAGTATGGCACCGTCGATGGTTGCATCAGGAGCAAAATCACCGCCCATTACGTCCAATCCGATTTTCATCAGTGTGTGAAGATCTTGAAATTTAAATTTGCTTGTGGTTTACTACTCTGCCTCGGCTTTTTGCATAACGAGCCTTCCCTTGTAATAAAGGTCGCCGTCAACCCAGTAAGCGCGGTGATAAACATGTACGGTGCCGGTTGTGGGGCATGTAGCCAGGTTGGGAAGGTCGGATTTATAGTGGGTCCTTCTTTTATCCCTGCGGGTTTTCGATATTTTCCGTTTTGGATGAGCCATTTTATCTTAATTTTTTATGTTCTGATTTAATTATTTGTCTTTCAACTTTTTCAATGCATCCCACCGTGGGTCTGTTTTCTGTTCTTGATCGTCCTGCGAAAGTTTTGCAAGCATTTCTTTGTTGCAGGTGCTGTTTCCGTTTTCATCGTCAGGATGAATACACTGCATCGGCACCATTAACCGGATGAATTCGTAAATGTGCCGGCTGAGATCAAACTGATATTCGGATTCGGGGATGATGATTACCTCATCCGTTTGTTCCTCGAAAGTTTCTCCGAATTTCACAATCAGCCTTTCACGGCCGTCCAAAGGTTGTTCGAAAGGATCAAGGCAACGATCGCAGTCCACGGTTACGTGCCCGCGAATATCAAATTCAAAAATCATCATTCGCTCTTCCTTGATCAAATCCACACCAACATCCACTATTCCATGCTCCAGGTCAGCATATTCAATCGCATCAAAGAACTTGCTATCAATCACAAAATCAAAGTGATGTGATTCATTTTTGAGCCCACGGAACGGGATTACAAACTGTTTTAAATAATCCACAATAGTTCCTCCCAAAAATTGGGCGGCAAAAGTAGAAAATTAAATTTTGATAACCAAAAGATTGTGGGTTTTAAATTTGGGTACTCACCTGATGCTGTGAGAAATTGAAGGATTTTAGAAAATAGTTAATCGTTAATCGTGTATTCGTTAATCGAAAACAATCAAATTGTAAACATGTTATCACAAATTGTCATGACCTCTGTTTTACCATTTTGCCACTACCTTTTTAACCATTTTCCTGTGACCTGCCTGCCATTAATGGTGGTGATCCGGTAGAAATACAATCCTTTCGTTAGCTGATTCAGCTCAATGCGGTTGTCCGGCTGATCGGTTTCGAAACCGATTTTTCCGGTAACATCTGTAAAGCGGATGCTTTGGATGAGATGATAACTTTTTAGGAACACAAAATCATCTCCGGGATTGGGGAAGACCTCAAAATCAAGATTCGGATATTCGTTTTCGATATGGGTTGGGGTTCCGATGATGGTAAAGGGTTCCGCTGTAATGAACGAGGCAGTTTGTGATCCGGTGTTTACGGTAAATCGTAAATACACCTCTTC
>JAGYLT010000143.1 GCA_018400545.1 Bacteroidales bacterium | reverse complement strand
CCAGGAATCATCCGGTCCGGAATCCTCTACCAGGATGATTTCGTAATCATCGGTGATTTGTTTCACGGATTTGATACTTCTCTTCACCAGCTCCTCCAATAGAGATGCTGCACCGTAAACCGGACTGATTACCGAAATATGCGGTATATCGTTCATGCCCCAAAATTAGGGATTTTTGGCAGAAAGGCTGCGGATATCATTTATTGCTTTGCTTTGGGCCAAAACCTGACGATAGTGATTTTCCTGATCGTTTTTGATAATGGATCTGTGAAATTCGCTTATGGAGCCGATAAAATGGTTGTCAGGTTTCAATTGCCAGGAGTGTTTTTCGCCTTGCTTTTCCAGGGTTACCGACGGGCTGAATCCCGGTTTGGGCGTGAAAGCCCAGTGCACGGTTATCTTGCCCTGGCTGCCCCAGATTTCGTAATTGCTTTGGTAAAAGTGATCGAAACCAAAAGCAATTTGCCCGCTGACACCAGACCCGTTTTCCATAAAAGCCCCGCCATAAATATTGGTGCCGGTTTCGGGATCCGGGTGCAGATTCGCCGCCTTCACTTCATAATCATCACCCAGGATGAATTGAACAGCTCTGACGGTGTATCCGGCAGCATCGAGCAATGCACCGCCGCCAATGTTATCATCATACCTGAAATTATCTTTGGGCAGCGGCGGAAATCCAAAGTTTGCACGCACCACCCGGATGTCACCAATTTCTTCTTTTTTAATCAAATCAAAAACAAACTGATGCTGACTATGGTATTGAAACATAAAATCTTCCATCAGTACCAGATTGTTTCTCCCGGCCAGCTCAACCATGGCTTTCGCCGATTTGTAATCAGCGGCGATGGATTTTTCGGCCAAAACGTGCTTGCCTGCTTCCAGCGTTTTCATAATCCATTCATGATGCAGCCCTGTAGGTAAAGGCATGTAAATCGCATCAATGTCTTTTCTGTTCAACAGGTTTTTATAACCTTCGACGGCCTCGCAATCAAATGCCTTTGCAAATTCCTGCGCTTTTTCAGCAGTGCGGCTGGCAACGGCCACCAGGTTCCAACCTTCGGTTTGCCGGATTGCCGGGATCATCATTTTTTTGGCGATGGTGGCGCAGCCCATTACGCCGATATTCAACTTGTTCATTTGCTGAAAACGTTGTATTTAAAAATGCAGTAAAAGGCCCTGACACCATCTTTCCAATTAATTTTTTTGCCCTCGTTATAGGTCCTTCCGTAGTAGGAAATGCCGATCTCGTAAATGCGTAAATCGCGCATGCGGGAAATTTTTGCCGTAACCTCCGGTTCAAAACCAAACCGCTTTTCCTTAAGGTCCAGGCTTTTGATGATATCGGAACGGAAAAGCTTATAGCATGTTTCCATATCCGTCAGGTTCAGGTTGGTAAAGGCATTCGAAAACCGGGTGAGCAGCTTATTGCCGATGCTGTGCCAGAAAAAGAGCACGCGGTGCGGGTTGCCGCCCATAAACCGCGAACCGTAAACCACATCGGCATTGCCTTCAACAATGGGTTTCAACAGATCGTTATACTCCCGCGGATCGTACTCCAGGTCGGCGTCCTGAATGATCAGGTATTCGCCTGTAGCTTCTGCAATGCCTCGGTGCAGGGCGGCTCCCTTGCCCATATTCACCGGTTGCTCAAAAAGTTTAATCTCTTCACCTTCGTGTTTCAGGATGTAATCCCGGATCACCTCCACCGACTGGTCGCGGGAGCCGTCATCAACCATAACCAACTCTTTGACGATACCATCAATGAGTTTTACATCCAGAATGCGATCGAGGATGGTGGTGATGGTTTTTTGCTCGTTGTAAACCGGGATAACGATTGAAAGCCGCTTCATTTGATTCTTTGCTTGACTTTTGATTTATTTGGAATCACCCAGGATTATGGGCAGGCCGTTTTCCGAATTTCCGATGACTATGATTTTGGTATTCGGCGAATTGGCCAGGTTAAGTGTAGCTTCAATGCCTTTTTCCCGAAGGATTTTGTCTGTTAAACTTGCGCTCAGGATACGGTTTGCCGTGGCTTTACCTTCGGCATCGATACGCTGGCGTTCGGCTTCTTTTGTGGCTTTTTCGAGTTTAAATTCATACTCAAGCGACTCCTGTTCCTGTTTTAGTTTGCGCTCGATGGCAGTTTTAATGGTTGGAGGCAATACAATCGAACGGATCAGGATGCGGTTCACCTGCACATATTTATCGCTAAGGATTTCCTGTGTTTCGTTATAAATCTCATCCTGGATGGAATCGCGATTGGTGGAGTAGATTTCCTCTGGGCTGTATCGCCCGATTACACTTCGTGTTGATGATCGCAAACTTGGAACAACCACACGCTGCAGGTAATTTGATCCGATGTTGCTGTGCAACAAGCCCAGTTCCTTGTATGCCGGCTGGTACCAGACTGAAACATCCACACTGATTTCAAGGCCGTTGGATGAAAGCACGTTCATATCTTCGGATACTTCCTGCTGACGCACCTCATACACATACATTTTATTCCAGGGCGCGATGAAGTGAAATCCTTCACCATAGGTTTTTTCCAGTTCGAGGCCGCCGCCAAAGGTTCTGAACAATACGCCGCCGTGACCGGCATCTATTGTGATGGTCATTCTGCTCCAGAATGCGATCAGGATGATAACCGCAACAATTACAACCCCTACCGGGATGATTTTCTTAAAATTTAATTCTTCTTGTGCCATTGTATTTTGTTTTTATAATCGAGTTATTATGATAACCATAAGCCTGATCATTTTGTTTTACAGGCTTGTTTTAATTTAATTCATGAAGTGCACGGCGGGCTTTCAGGATTTATGTATTGGATTGTAGGGAATGCTAACACGCACTTCTGTACCCATGTCCATGGTTGAATTAATTTCAATTTGCCCTTCCAGGAGTGTAACGAGATGGTGGGCAATAGTCAGCCCGAGGCCACTGCCATTGTAATTACGGCTATACAAATCCTGGGCTGTGGCAAAGGGTTCAAAAATCACATCCAGCTTGTCTTTCGGAATACCAATGCCGGTATCTTTCACCACAAAGCAAATTATTTCCGGTTTTGAATTTTCAAAGTACAATTCAACGATTCCCTCCGAAGTGAACTTTATCCCATTGTCCATAAGCCGTTTCAATATTTCAACCAGTTTTTCCGCATCGCTCCTGAAAAAGAAATGATTGGTATTTTCAAGATGCACCCTGATTTCCGTTGCACTGCTTTGCTGTTTCCGATAAAGGATATGGGAATAATCGTGCAGGTCCTTCATCAGGCCATACATCGAAATTGTTTCCGGTTTATAGGTTTCCATTCCTGCATCCAGTGTTGAAACATAAATGATATCCTTTATTTTCTGAAGTAGTTCCTGGCTGCTGTTGTGGATGATCTTCATATAGTCGAGCAACTCATTCAGATCGGCGCCGTTTTGCAGCGAGAGTTCCGAAAACCCCAGAATGGCATTTAAAGGTGTCCTGATTTCATGAGAGATATTGGAGATGAAGCTCGTTTTCAGTGTATCATAATCAATGGCTGCCTGCGCAATACTATCTGAAGTTTGATTGATCATCGCATTGTTATGCCTTGCAGATAACCTGGCCCCCTTGTCCGTATCCGTCATTTTGTTTGGTTTGTTCATACAAGTCCTGGCAGTCGATTATTTTTATTTAAGCCGCAAAGTACATAATAATTTCCGTATGATCAGGTAATTCAATTCCTTGCATTATGGCTTAACATTTCTTAAGAATGCGGCAAAGCTGCGCCTATATTGAATTTCTACTTTTGCAAACGCTTTGAAAATTAGAAAAATAAAACATCAATGACAACCCAATCCCAACCACTCGATCTGAAATTCTCCAATGAGGAAATTAGCGGTGAACTGAAGTATCTGAATCTGCTGGCGAAGCAATTTCCCACGGTACAATCGGCCAGTACCGAAATCATAAACCTGGAAGCTATCCTGAAGCTTCCCAAGGGCACCGAGCATTTCCTTTCGGATATTCACGGCGAATATGAGATTTTCAGCCATGTTTTGCGGAATGGCTCCGGAGTGATCCGGTCTAAAATTGAAGATGTTTTTAAAAATACGCTCCGTAAATTTGTGAAGGATGAACTGGCCACCCTGATCTACTATCCGGAAGAAAAGCTGACATTGATCGAGAAGCGCGAAAACAATATCGAGGAATGGTATGCGGTAACATTGCAGCGTCTTATTGCCGTAACCCGCTCCACAGCGTCGAAATACACAAGGTCGAAAGTGCGCAAGGCCCTGCCAAAAGATTTTGCATACATCATTGAGGAGCTGTTGCACGAAAGTCCCACCTCTCACAATAAAGCCCGCTACTTCGAGGGGATTATCGAAACAATTATCCGCATCGAGCGCGCCCGTGAGTTTATCATCGCCATTTGCAAACTCATTCAGCGACTGGCCATCGACAGGCTGCATGTGGTAGGCGATATTTTCGACCGCGGTCCCAGTCCTGAAAAGGTGATGGACAAACTGCTGGAATACCACGCTGTGGATGTGCAGTGGGGAAATCACGACATCATCTGGATGGGTAGTGCCGCCGGGATCAGAGCGCTGATCGCCAATCTCGTGCGGATTTCGTCGCGCTACAATAACCTGGATACCATTGAGGACGGATACGGCATCAGTCTGATGCCGTTGGCTACATTTGCCATGGAAGTATATAAAGACGATCCTGCCGAACTGTTCCGTCCTAAAAACGCCGACGATGCCGGCCTGACCAATAAGCAGGTGCTCATGGTGAGTAAGATGCAGAAGGCCATTTCCATTATCCAGTTTAAACTGGAGGCCGAAATCATCAATCGAAACCCGCATTTCGAAATGGATGATCGCAACCTGCTTCATCTCATCGATTTTAAAAATGGCACCATCAGCCTCGACGGAAAGGAATACAAGCTGAAAGATACCCACTTCCCGACCATCGATCCGAAAAACCCATACAAACTTACGCAGGAAGAGCATGAGGTGATGGAAAAACTGAAGATTTCGTTCATGCAAAGCGACAGGCTTAAAAGGCATGTGAAGTTTCTCTACGCCAAAGGAAGCATGTATCTGAAATATAACGAAAACCTGTTGTTGCACGGGTGCGTGCCCCTGAACAACGATGGTACTTTTATGGACATGAACCTGGGTGAAGAAAAGTTGTCGGGTGCTGCGCTGGTGGATAAATTTGATGTGGCATCCAGGAAAGCTTATTTCACAAGAAACGACAAAGAAATGGACACCCGTTCCCGCGATTTGATGTGGTATTTATGGTGCGGGCCCAGGTCGCCGTTGTTTGGCAAAACCAAGATGGCCACCTTCGAGCGGTATTTTATTGAAGAGAAAGAAACCCATAAGGAAGAGAAAAACGCCTATTTTAAACTGAATAACCGAGAGGATATCCTCGATAATATTTTAAGGGAGTTTGGGCTTGATCCCTCCCACGCTCACCTCATCAACGGGCATGTGCCGGTTAAGGTAAAGAAAGGCGAGAGCCCCATTAAAGCAAACGGCAAATTATTGGTGATCGACGGCGGCATGTCGAAAGCCTACCAGAAAGAGACCGGAATATCAGGCTATACTTTGATTTATAATTCCTACGGACTGGTTTTGGTGGCCCATGAAGCATTCGAATCCACCAACACGGCCATCGAGGAAGAGAGCGACATTTTATCCAACATTACCTACCTGGCCCAGAATCCGCAGCGCAAAACCGTGGAAGACACCGACAGCGGCAAACAGCTCAGGCAGCAAATCAAAGATTTGGAGATGCTGCTTGCGGCATTCCGTAAGGGTTTGGTGAAGGAGAAAAGATAAAGTAAGAATCATTTGGAAAAATATTTTGCCAGATTAAAAACTTGATATATCTTTGCGCACCATTTTAGAAAAGTATTTAAACATCAGACAGGCATGCACTTAACATTAGATTCCAAGAAAGAAATTTTTAAGAAACACGGTAATTCTGAAACCGATACCGGCTCACCGGAAGGACAGATCGCGTTGTTTACACAGCGCATCAAGCACCTCACCGGCCACCTGAAAAACAATAAAAAAGACCTTTTTACCCGCCGTTCACTTGTGCGGCTGGTGGGTAAGCGCAGAAGGCAACTTGATTACCTCAAGAAAAATGACATCGAAAGATACCGGGCCATTATTAAAGAGCTTGGCCTCAGGAAA
>JAGYLT010000142.1 GCA_018400545.1 Bacteroidales bacterium | reverse complement strand
GATTACCTTCCACATTCGCCTGCCCAACACCATGAGCGTAGAAGACTCACACAAACTCGTGAACGCCATCCGGCACACCATCCGCGAAAATCTCTCCATCGAAGCTACGATACACGTGGAACCGAGGGAGGGGTGATTTAATGATTTTCTTGAATATTCTGGAAAGGATTCGCACCCAAAATCAGGCTAATTGCTTTTGGTTTCCCTTGGTAAACGATAAAAAAATATAAAAGATTATGGATACACTGGTAATCAGGCTGATACACCCAGCTACTACAATTTTTATACTTAAACAATTGGAAGAGTTGAAGTTGATTGAGGTTATGAATACCACCTCATCGGATGAATCAAATTTATCAGAAAAATATGCTGGAAACCTTCCGTTGGTTATTGCTGATAAAATGAGCAAGCATATCGAAAAAACGCCTATCGAATGGTAAGAAACTATTTGATTGACAGCAATATCACCAGGAAATCACCTTTAAAATCCAAATTTTCAACAAAATTGGAATTGAAACCTCCTAGCTCTTCTTCATAGCTATCCAACAAAGCCTTAAGAGACGCTTTCAATTAAAACAATTATTCACACGTAGACGAGAAAAGGTTACAAGTAAATATTATCCATAAAAATCCCCGAACCCTTTTTAATAGGATTCGGGGAACATTGACTTAACATGTAACAGATATTAAAAATTCTATTGGATTGTTAACCTCCTCGTAAAAACAATTCCATCTGTTGATTGAATATAAATTAAATATACACCTGCTTTATTTTCGGTTACGTTCAATTGATTGAATTGTTGATTCCAATTTTTTACAATGACTTCCTGTCCCAAATAGTTTATCAACCTGATTTTCTTGATTTCAAAGTTGGTTGAAATATTTACAACGTCTTTTGCAGGATTTGGATAAATATTGACCCGCCTTTCATTTTCAAGATTTTCGACAGAAGTTGATCCAACTTTCAAACTATTAATCTTCGATTGACCCAATTCATTGAAATTGCCAACGTTGGGCATTTTCATATCGAATGTAACATCAAGCTGTAGCTCAGTTTTTTCAAATATGCGATAAAGCCTGAATGTAATTTCTTCACCTTCGAGGAAACCATCCTTCTGTTTCGTTGTGAAATCATCACCATAGACTATTAACAGTAAATTGGAGTCATCACCAGTGTATTGCGATATACCAGCACATATCCCTTCATTTGTGAATGCACCGATAAGATCCCCTGAATGAAGATTGTTTATAGCATCATTATTTATGGCAATAAAGTGAGCAATCCCTGACTTATTGAGAATCCATGGTGATTCAGAATACTCCGGAGGTTGCTTGTTTATTGGATTAGCTATCCATGCTTTATTGCCACAACTGAATGTGACCTGTCCTGCATTGATCATATTTAGAAGATAACCCGCACCGGGTTCAAGCGTCTGGAGATTGTTAATTCCGCCCTGAGGCCAGTAGAGTTGCTGGCTGTAGATGTCAAATGCAAACAGCAGGTCGTTGCCCAGTTGCGAGAAGATATCCTCGGCAGCGACAGGCTGGTTGCACAGCACCGGCATAAAGCTGGCGCCTTTCTTCAGGCTGACGGTTCTGTTGTCGGGGATGATGCCGGTAACTTCAATACATCCGGTCTCATTCATCTTGATCTTGTATCCCTGGTTAACATCCCAGTTGTTTAGGGTATTGATATTCTGCGATGGCCAGAAAAAACCCGACTGACCCAGCATGATCTGCACCTTGTTTTCAGCAGTAAGTGGTGCAAACAGGTCGGCGATGGAGGCATCGGGCTGGAAGTAGCTCGATATTCCGCTCCAGCCGGCCGGGATGCAGATCTCCTGTTCCAGCGGATTCACCCTGAAGATGAAGGTGCAGCAGTTTTCACATTCTGTTACAGGATCAACATAGCAATAGGTGATTTCGTAACTGCCCATTCCCACAGCAGGATCGAAGTAGTAATCATCGCCATCCATGAAAACACCTTCGCCGCTGTAGATGCCGCCGGCAGGAGAGGACATATCAAGCAGCACAGGCATATCATCCAGGTAAGCCTGCTGTGTTGAAGGGCAAGCTAATTCAGGAAGAGCGACTACTTCAACAAAAATCTCTGCTGAAGCGCCGCAGCCGAAATCGTTGTAAACAGTTACTTCATAATAACCACCATCTGCAGCTACAATGCTTTGTGAGGTTTCTCCTGTGTTCCACATATAGGAATTTCCTTCGGAGGCAGTTAGCAATACCGAACCACCATCGCAGAACGAGGTCGGCCCGTCGGGTGTGATGCTGACTTCGGGTAGCGGATTGACCACTACAAGAACGCTTGCATTTCCTTCACAGCCGTTCCCGTCGGTAACAGTAACAGCGTAATCTCCTGATTCACTTACCGTAATGCTCTGCGTGGTTTCGCCTGTGTTCCATAAGTACGAAACGCCGGCAGTTGCAGTAAGCAAGGAAGATTCACCTTCGCAGAATTCCAGATCGCCTTCGATTTCAATTTCAGGAATGGGGTAAGCCACCACTTCCACTTCGGCATAGGCTTCGCAACCGGAAGCTGCTGTAACCACCACTGAAACTATAGTTGAAGCGTACACGGTGATACTTTGTGTGGTCTCGCCGGTGCTCCAGAGATAGGAGACGCCTTCAGTGGCGGTAAGCAGCGTGGATTGTCCGTTGCAGAAATCAAGGTCTCCGCTGATTTCCGCAGTAAAATCGGAAGTTACGGTTACATATTGAACAGCCTGGACCATATTGCCGGAACCGTCAACCACTGTCCAGGTAACTTCAGTTGTCCCTAACGGGAATATTATCGGGGCATCATTGGTTACAGATTCAACTGAGCAGTTGTCATCAACCGTGAGCTCACCCAGGTCAACATTGCTGGCTGCGCAAAATTCGCCGACAGCATCCACCGGGATGGTGAGATTGCCGGGAGCGGAAATTGTTGGTAACTGGTTATCAACCACAGTTACCAGTTGCACATCCTGAGCGCTGCGGCCGGAAAGATCAGTCACGGTCCAGGTTACGGTGGTGGTTCCGAGTGGGAATGTTTCCGGTGCGTCATTGGTAATACTTCCAACGGCGCAATTATCATCGGCATCAGGTTCACCCAAATATACATCTGAAGCATAACAAAAGTCCGGGTCAGCAGCATTGAGAATTTCAGGAGGAGCAATGATTGTTGGATCTTCCACATCAATAACAGTTATGAGTTGAATTGCCTGATTGATGTTACCATTTACATCCGTGGCGGTCCATGTGACTTCTGTTATACCCACAAAGAAGTTATCAGGTGCATCATTCAACACAGAGGAAATACCGCAATTATCATCAACTACCGGAAAACCTAAATCTATTTCTGACGCCAGGCATAATCCTGCATCATTACTGACGATCAAATCAGGTGGCGCAACAATTGCCGGTACCTCAGCATCAACAACAGTTACTATTTGCACAGCCACACTTGTATTTCCGTTTACATCATTAGCTGTCCATATGACCTCTGTGATACCAACCGGAAAGATATCAGGAGCATCATTGATCACAGATCCAATTCCACAATTATCATCCGCAGCTGCTTCGCCTAAAACCAAATTTGACACATAGCACACCCCTGGATCAGCATTTATTGAAATATCAGTTGGTGCAATAATGGTTGGAAACTGGTCATCAAATACAGTTACCAGTTGAACGTCCTGTGCAAGGTTACCGGCAAGATCAGTGACAGTCCAGATAACTTCGGTAATCCCAACAGGAAAATCTTCCGGAGCATCATTTTCAATTGAATCAATTCCGCAATTATCATCAACCACGGGTTCGCCCAGATAGACACCATTTGCCAAACACACAAAATCATCGGCAGAAACTACTATATCAGCAGGTGCGGTAATATTTGGCGGCTGATTATCTTCTTCTGTTACCATAACCTCATCAAATCCCTGACAACCATTTTCATCTGTGACCACTACCCAATAGAGTCCTGTTTCCGTAACGATGATGCTTTGGGTGGTTTCACCGGTACTCCAAAGATAAGCAACACCCTCACTGGCAGTCAACTCTGTGGAGGCGGCAACACAGAAGGAAAAGTTCCCAGTTATCTCAACCACAGGCAACGAATGAACAACAATTTCACCAGTAGCTGTATTCACACAGCCAAAATCATCCGTGTATTCATACATTACCTCATAGACTCCGGTTATTGCAGGATTAAAAGTGGAAGTTGCTGTGCCATTGATAAAATAAACTCCACCATCCGGAAGTCCACCTGAAAGTGTAATTGGCTCAGCGCCCACGCAAAAATCCTGAATTTCCCCAAGAGTTACATCCGGCAACGCATGCACTGTAATTTCACTAAAAGCCGAATTGACGCAGCTGTAATCATCTGTGTACTCATAAATCAATTCATAAATTCCCGGCAAAGCAGGGTCAAATACCATAGTTTCAACGCCATTGACGTAATAAACACCACCAACAGGCATCCCGCCTGTCAGCACGATTGGTGCATCACCCTCGCAAAACTCAAATTCACCGATTATATCAACTTCAGGCAGTGGATTAACTGTAACCATCACCGAAGCGTTGTTTTCACATCCATTTTCATCAAACACTGTAACGGAATACTCACCAGCTTCGCTGACGGTGATACTTGCATTGGTTTCTCCAGTACTCCAAAGATAATTTACTCCTCCTGTGGCTGTAAGTAAGGTAGATTCCCCCTCACAAAGATCAAGTTCGCCGGTAATTTCTGCTGTTGGTAAAGGAAAAACTGTAACGAAAACTTCAGTTGTTTTTGCGCAACCGTTTTCATCAGTTCCGGTAACAGTATAATAACCGGATTCTTCAACTTCAATTTCAGGAGTAGTTGCGCCGGTATTCCAGAGATAGGATACACCTCCTGAAGCAGTTAAAATGGAACTTCCCCCTTCACAGAATTCATCATCACCGGTAATCGTAATTTCGGGCAAGGTTAAAACCTCAATAGTAAAATCGCATGAGGAAGGGCCACATTCGTTGGTTTCGGTGTAGGTAATCACGTAATTTCCAGCCTCAACCGGATCAAATCCGGTAATCATTTCCCCATTGTAATAATATAAACCTTCGCCTTCATACAAATTAATATAGTCGCTACCGGCGCAAACTTCCATATCTTCATTACATTCCACAACCGGTAGAGGCAGAATTACAATAGCATAATCGCAACTTCCGGGGAACAATCCACCGATGGTGTAGGTTATTACCGATTGTTCACCACTTACGGTTGCAGGATCGAACATGTAACGCTCATTTTCCTCATCATAGTAAACTCCCTCTCCGCTGTAAATACCTCCAACAGGCGCTGCAGTGTTTAGCTCGAATGGTGGAACATTTTCGCAAACCTCCATTTCCAGCGGGCAGGTTGCCTCAGGTGGTTCCAGAAAATTCCAACCGGTATTATTGCTAATATTTTCTGAATTGTACACATTAAATATAGCGCCTCCTGTTGCATTCATGTCCTGCAATAGGATATAATTACCCGATACCACCTCTGATGCTTTGGAAATTGTTGCCTGCGTGCCCGGTACGGATGAATGGATAGAAATCGGATTGGCTGCATTGCCCCAGAAATTAAACGCTCCGGCAATGCTTTGCACGGCGCCCGCCTGTAGCACATTAACCGTACCCGGTGAGAACATCAGTGCGTCGAACGAATTGGTTCCATTAATAATAGAGTTGCCAAAGAAACTGACATCACCGAAAGTGTTGTTGTTTGCAATTTCGCCTGCTGCATTGAATTGCACGTTGCCAAAGTTACCGGTCCCCATTATTTTTCCTGCAGGATTGAAGATGACTTCACTGAAGGTATGACTGCTGTTCAGTATAGAATTTCCACCTGCGCTTTGGAAGTGTACTTTGTTGTAACTCAATGGGCTGGTGCCGGTGCTCCAAAATCCTCCATTGGCGCCGGTTATCCTGATTTCAGAAGTTCCCGGGTCAAGGGTGAAATTGTTGCCGTTAACGTACCATGCCTGATTCAGATTACTGCTGACGCTAAAAACAGAAGCGCCCAGGTTCAGCTCCCTGGCATTGTTGTTATTACAAACAAACTGCCTTACGCTCACATTTTTATCATTGGTGATCAATGTCCCAAAGTTCAGATACAAGTCGTTATTGGTAATGTTGAAATCCCCGAGGAGCGACCAGATACCT
>JAGYLT010000141.1 GCA_018400545.1 Bacteroidales bacterium | reverse complement strand
TCATCCGACTGCACCTGACCAAAATCAGGGATCAGCGTCATATCGAGTGTAAAGCTTTCGTTGATGCCGTATTTCAGATCCATGCCGTAATTGAACGAATAGCCCCAGTCATTTTCACCGGCGTTCTTTTCCAGGTACCCCGAAACGTAAGGCGTGAACGATAGCCTGAGCGGTGGTTTGATATCCTGTAGGTTGATAATTTCGCCGGCCTGTCGAAGTTCGCCTTCTTTCTCTTTGTCGATGAACGACCAGGTGTCGATTTCGCGTTTCCGACGGATGCTGCGTTCCACATTGAAGCCCCAGGTTTGGAGCTCCTTTTCAGGAAAGCGGATGGCCGAATACGGAATCATCAATTCAGCCGACCAGCCATTTTCTAGTATCTGAACTTTGCTTTGCCAAACAGCATCCCACTCTTCATCGTCATCATCATTGTAAATCTTGGCATCGTACTGTACACCCGAAGCCGACACCCCAAACTCAAAAGCATTCAGGTCATCGTTAAAAGGGCTTAACACAAATGTAATGTAATCCGTATTCAGATCATCAGCATCGCGAAAACCGAGTTCTGTTAGAATACTGTCAGGTGCAGAATCGAACATCATTGCACCGATATAAATGGCCACATTATCGTAAAGAATACGCACTTCGGTTTCGTTAGTGGCAGGTGGCCCATTGTAGGGATCGTACTGAAAAAAGTTGGTAGCAGGTTGTGCTTTCTCCCACTCCGGTTCATCCAAAATACCATCAATGTTTACTGGCTCCGAAATTCTGAAGGGCTCAACCTGTTTTCCGCTATCCTGAGCAATAGCCCGATCAGATGCAAATAAGATGAGCCAGGCAGCCATCATAAAAAATAATTTCTTCTTCAAGTTTAGTTTTTGTTTTGGAGTAGTCTAATGTAGTAAGTACTTGTAGATGTTATAGTTTTCATCATCAAAACAGCAAAAATTCACCTCAGCCGGCAGGTTATTTTTTGCCAGAAATTTTTTCACCGATTCAATGGCAATTCCCGCAGCTTTCTCTTTTGGAAATCCATAAACACCTGTACTGATATTTGGAAAAGCGATGGAATGGCAATTATTTTCCAAAGCAAGTTTCAGACTTTCGTGGTAACAGGATGCAAGTAGCTGTGGTTCCTGATTTCCACCACCGCGCCATACCGGGCCAACAGTGTGAATGACATATTTTGAAGGAAGCTTGTAGCCTTTCGTGGCTTTAGCCTGACCGGTTTCACAGCCATTCAGGGAGATGCATTCGGCAAGCAATGCAGAGCCGGCAGCCCTGTGGATGGCTCCGTCAACGCCTCCACCACCACGCAAAGTGCGGTTTGCTGCATTTACGATTGCTTCAACTTCAAGTATGGTAATATCTCCTTTTATCAGTTTTATCCGATCATACATCGTCGTAATTTTTAATTGATCAAAAATTCCCAAATGATATAAAACAGGCTGAACACCGAAAGAAAAACAATCCCGATCCAGGCATAGGCCCTAAGCCATTTGGCCGGTTTGGCGAAATCCGGAAGATGTTTATCGGAAATCACCCTGAAATTTAAAATGGCCAAAACAGGTGCTGTTACAAAAGAAATTGTGGTGGCCAGATCCACCATAAAGCCCATCGTTCCGGAGAGGTATCCCAGTAAAAGCAAAGTTCCGCCAACCACAACAATAATCCAAAACCAGTATAGCTTCTGATGGTATTTATCCATATCTTTCAATTCGGGAACCAGTAAAACTGAAGATTGGCGTAGCACCCGAGGATATGCATCCAAACAGGTTATTGTGGTACTGATCATGGTGGTTAATGCAGCAATGGCAATAACGGGATAGGCCCATTGTCCAATGCTGCCGGTGTACATGCTGATCAGTTGTCCGGCGAAAACAGTTCCCTTTGGAGATAAAGTTTCGCCTGACCCAAACATCACCAGCGCTCCCAGAGATAGAAACCCAAGTGCCAGGATTCCTGCACCAATGTAGCCAATATTGTAATCCAGCAAGGCCTGTTTCATGGAAGGCCGCTTACCCAGTTGATCTTCTTTTGCTACAGACCAGAGCGAATGCCACACCGATACGTCCAGCGGCGCCGGCATCCATCCTACAAACGCAATCAGGAATAAAATATCAATATGCTTGGTCCAATCAAAGTTTCCGGATAGCGCAGCAGAGTCGAAAAAACCGGAACCAAAAGCATAAAGTACTGCAATAACGGTTGACAATGCCAGGAGGATGATGACCCACTTAATAATTTTATCCAGGGTGTTGTAATGCCCAAGGCCCAGCACCAGCATAGCAATTCCCAAAACCAAAGCCGTCAGCAATGGCATGGGTAGCTGAATATTGAAAACATTGGCAAGCAATCCGGCCGTTACAATGGTAATTGCAGCCTGAATGGCGAACATCGTAGAAAAGGTAAGGATCACATAGAGAATCAGTGCCCACTTTCCGATTTTCGCATAACCGTGAATGAGCGAATTTCCGGTGGCATTTGCATACCGTGGGGCAAACTCCATGAAAGGATATTTCAAGACATTGGCGATGATCAACACCCAAACCAGTTCAAAGCCATAACTTGCACCAGCCCGCGTGCTCTGTACAAGATGAGAAACACCAACAGCAGCCCCGGCAAACAGTAAACCGGGTCCCAGCATCCTTATGAATCGTGCTAATTTCATGATAAAACAGTCTGCTGGCAAATGTATAAATTTTGTTTTTTAGATGCGGATTTAAAGCTCAATATGAGATTAAGAGAGGATAATCTCTAACTTTACAAAAACTAACATCAGAAGTAACACTAACATTTTCCGTTCGGTTAAGGAATAAACGAGCAGTTTTCCATGTCTAAAAAATCTAAAACACAGAAACCTATTGAGCTTCGTTTTGTTACTTCCATGAATAGAAAATCGAACTATGAGATACTTTGGACTTACTTTAACCCTCTTACTGATAGCAATTTATTCCCTGGCACAGCGGCAGGTAGGAGGTCGTGGTGATGCACCCAACATGCCAGCCATCGGCACGATTACGGGCCAAATTCAGGAATACATTACAAGAAACCCTATGGGCTATGCCAATGTAGCCGTTTTCAGCATGCGCGATTCATCGATGGTTACAGGAACAGTAACCAATATGGATGGTGAATTTTTTCTGGAAAATGTGCGTTTCGGGCAATATTATCTGGTTGCTAATTTTATGGGATTCAAACGCGATACGATTCACAACATTAAAATTAATCCAAAGCAAACCTCGGTAGATGTTGGTTTAATAGAACTTCATTCAGCAACTGAGGATTTGGAAGCTGTTGAAATCGTTGCCGACAAAGAACTGATCGAATACCAGATCGATAAAAAGGTAATCAATGTAAGCCAGGATATTATGGCTGAAGGCGGATCGGCAATAACTGCGCTGGAAAATACGCCATCGGTGCAGGTTGACATTGATGGAAATGTTAGTTTGAGGGGAAGTTCATCATTTACAGTTTTGATTGATGGCCGTCCAAGCGTGCTCGAAGGTTCTGATGCATTGCAGCAAATTCCTGCCAGCAATATCGAAACCATTGAAATCATCACCAATCCTTCGGCAAAATATGATCCTGATGGTGTTGCGGGAATTATCAATGTTGTTTTGAAAGAAAAAATCGAAAAGGGGTTTAATGGTGTGGTAAATGCATCGGTTGCATCCGATAATTCAATTCGTACAGATTTCATTCTGAATTACAGGTACAACAAGTTTAATTTTTTCGTGGGTGCCGATTACAACGACAGAAACAGAAACGGAAGCAGGGAATCAAGAAACGAGACTTACGGCGATGACACAACCTATCTTAGAAACAGCTTTGGAGATCGCAACAGAGGCCGTGTTGGATATGGCATAAGAGGAGGTTTTGATTATTCACTCTCCGACAGAACAATTATTGGCCTTCAGGGCCGGACCGGATACTATGAATTTAATGGTGGACGGACTTCATTTCTCGAAGAATTTACAAATCCTGTTTCCATAACCGAATATACCTACTCTGAATCTGAAATGAACCGCTCGGGCAATTATAATAACCTAACTCTGGATTTTCAGCATAAATTTGATGACCTTGGCCATCAGATTGAAGGAATGGCATTTTACTCAACCAGAGATGGTGATGATTTTGACGAACAAAGGGAATATCTGACTGATGCCGGCTGGAATAAGCTGGATGATGAACCCTATTATATCCGTACTACCGAAATTGATGCAGATGAAGAATTCCGCTTTAAGATTGACTATACAAAACCCATTGGCGAAGAAGGAAAATTTGAAGCGGGAGCCCAGGCAAGGATAGAAGAAGAGACAGAGATTTATACATTCAACGACTGGAGTTATACCGATATTGAATGGGTTGAAGACACCCTTTTCTCAAATGACATGGATTTCAAGCGCGACATTTATTCTCTTTACAGCATTTATTCGAATACATGGAGATCATTTGGTTATCAGATTGGGTTACGTGGAGAGTACACCTACAGGGAAATTAAAAACAAAAAAGCCGATGAACCTTCACTTATTGACCGATGGGATTATTTTCCTACGTTACATCTTTCGAAGTCATTTGACAACAAAGACCAGATGATGGCAAGTTATTCGCGCCGGATTGACCGGCCGCGGGGGTGGTATCTTGATCCTTTTATTACCTATATAGACCAATTTAATTACCGCCAGGGCAACCCAAACCTTGAGCCTGAATACATAGATTCTTACGAAATTTCCTATACGAAAAGAATCTGGGAATCGATGTTTACGCTCGAAGGTTACTACCGTGTAACCAACAATAAAATTACCCGAATCAGAACATTGCAGGAGGATGGCTCGTTCCTGCACACTTATGAAAACCTGAATAATGATTATGCACTGGGTTCAGAATTGATGATCAGAACAGACCCAACCGAATGGCTCAACCTAACAATATCGGGTAACCTCTATCACTACAGAATTGACGGTTCAATCGCCGATGAAGATATTGATACGGAAAGTTTGAACTGGAACAGCAGGCTCAATGCAATATTTAAACTTCCAAAGGATTTCAGGGTTCAGTTTAGTGGATATTACAGCGGTCCAACCGTTAGAGCACAAGGTGAACGGGAAGGATTTCTTATGACCAACGCCGCAATCAAAAAGAGTTTCTTTAACAATCATCTGAGTTTAACTGCATCAGTAAGAGATATTTTTGGCACAGCTAAATACGAATTTACATCTGTTGGTGAGTCATTCTACACATACGATTATTTCGATCGTGAAGCTCCCATCTTTAGCCTTTCACTAAGTTGGATGATAAACAACTACAAGCGCGAAATAGAAAGAAATGGTAATGGAGATGGTGGAATGGATATGGATGTTGACTTTTAGTAACTTCCGACTCAGTTTCTGTTTTTCTTGTGTTTTAATTGCATATTGAACGAAAGCAACAAAAAGATAAATACAACCAGGCCTAAAATAATAATTGATATCACCAACCAGTTTACAATGATCAGTTTTTTAGCATCGTTATCAATCTCACTTTCCGCTTGCTCAGCGAGCATTGTTTTCTGGGACTGATGAATAATTTCGGGCTCTTCAAAATCCACTTTCATTTCTGCCTTAACATCAGCAAACAGATCGATATACTTAAAAACTGAATCTTCAACGTTCATCTCTCCGTAAAGGAGCACCAAATGTTTATAATTTTCAGAAATCTCAAGCTTTAAACCATGATCTTTGGCAACTTCAAGACTTGTACGATAGTATGAAAGTGCATTTTCATACTCTTCCTGCAAATGCAGGTTCTTGCCGATATAGGTAAGTGCATGCGCCACCTGCCGCATATTATTGAACTCCTGAAGAATTTTCAGCCCCTGAATATACATTTCATTAGCGCGTTGGTAATTCCCCTCAAATTCATATGCTTTACCAATAAGCAGTAATGTTGATGCCTTTTCATTTCTAAGATTTAATGAATCCCGTAAATAATACGACTCAAAAAGCACATCCAGTGCCTTCATATTTTCACCGGTTTGGAGGTAAACCCCACCTATGTTTTTTAGCATTGCCGCCTTTGCTGCCCATTGATGTAAACTATCCACCCAGTTCAATGACTTATAGTAGTATTGTAATGCCTTATCAAATTTTCCCTGAGCATCGTATATCGCACCAATATTTCCCAACAATCTGAATTTTGAATCTAAGTCATTAACTTTATTAATCAATGCATT
>JAGYLT010000140.1 GCA_018400545.1 Bacteroidales bacterium | reverse complement strand
CGACGAAAATGTGAATGTTTTCGTCCGCAACGAAAACGGAAAATTTGAATTGAAGGGACTCTACCCCGGCGATGATCAAATCCCGGTGAATATTTTTGATGGGGATCTGATAATTGATTTAACCGAAGTGTTTATTGATTGAATTTTCCACAAACCTTTGTTCACTCACAGGATAATTCCGCCTTACCAAACACAAAAAAAGTCATTGGATCATAATATTTTACAAAAAAAAATTTATGTATTCCGGCAATCCAGTTAGAACTTCTCATGAACTCCGAAGCGTTAATACCTGAAATAACTTTTAAAACCTCCCGAAGCAGCGGCCCCGGAGGCCAGCATGTGAACAAGGTTAATACCAGGGTTGAACTTCGCTTCAATGTTGATGCGTCCAAAATCCTCTTAGAAGAGGAAAAAGAATTGATCCGGGAAAAATTAGCCGGACGGATAAACCTTGACGGAGAGTTGATTATAGCCGTTCAGCGATCGCGATCGCAACTTAAAAACAAGAAACTGGCACTGGAAAAATTTATCGAACTGCTAACTGATGCTCTGAAACCAGAAAAAGAACGGAAACCAACCAACCCTCCGGCGGGACTTAAGAAAAAACGCCTGGCAGACAAACAAAAGCAATCGGAAAAGAAACAATTGCGGAAACCACCAGAGTTGTGAGTTGGGAGTTTGTGAGTATGAACCACCGGAGGCGGGTTTTGAGTAAAATGTAATCACGAAAACAGGTAATTGAATCAATTAAATTAAGTTTGCCGAAATTTGGAAATGACGAACAGGAAACCATGACTGATACCGAAAAGCAACAACTTCTTACCAAACTCAAACGCGAAAAAACCAAACTCGAAAATAAAATCGAAGAGCTTCGTGAACTCACCCAACCCATCGCCCCGGATTGCTCTATAGGGCGGGTTAGCCGCATGGATGCAATAAACAATAAAAGCATCAATGAAGCTGCACTTCGCAAAGCCGAAGAAATAATAAAAACCATTCGCTTTGCCCTGGAAGACATCCATAAAGATGATTTTGGCAAATGCCGACAATGTGGAACAGAAATCCCTTTTGGAAGATTGATGGTGATGCCCGGGAGCAGTTTATGCGTGAGATGTGCGCGGAGGTAGGGGAAAGTTGTGAGTTGTAAGTTGTGAGTTTTTGAGGTAGGTGGCTGAAAAACAGGTAGAAAGAACAGCGAAGTTGGTAGATTGAAGAAAAAGGACGAACGAAGGGAAGCAAACATTTCCTTCGCACCCCCGCGACTCCACCAGGTTGGTGAAGAGACTTCCAGCGCACGCACGTATCATCCAAAAAGAACTTGTTATATAAATGACTACTAATGACGCCGGGCGAAGCGAAGCTATTGACGCATGAGCTTAGTGAATGCCAATGACGCCGACCGCAGTGTGGCAAATATCGCACGCAGTGCAAATTTCGTTTGAGCGTAGCGAAAACAAATAATCCTCTAATTCTCCTTCGCCATGGCCTATGATGACGAGGCAATCACGCCGACCAATGTGGGGCTTTTTATCTCACTGGAACGATATCCCTGCCAAATGGCGTTAAAGCCAGCCCTGCAAGCTTAAAGTGCTGACGTCCCCACGGAATACCAATGATGGTAATCGACAAAAGGATTCCAAACAGAATGTGCGTAAGTGCAATCCAGATGCCGCCTACCAAAATCCAGAGTATGTTCATCAAGGTGTAGAGGCAGCCTGTTGATCCCGGCCGCTGGACGGTTGTGCTGCCAAAAGGCCAGAGGGCCAGCATGCCAAGCTTCATGGTCTGGATACCAAAAGGAATCCCAACGATGGTAATGATCAGAATTAAGCTGGCCACGAAATATTCAATGGCCGTGATAATACCGCCAAAGATCAGCCAGATCAGGTTTCCAAGAAAATTCATGAAATAAGGATTTTATGGTTTGGATCGCGAAAATAACGCAAATGGAAGCGCGGACAGCTTACAATTTTGAGCAGGCAAGAGCCGGATAAAACACCCGGGGAATGATTTGACCGGAAGAAGTACCCGGATATATTGAAGCGTCATAGGAAAATGGAGTGTTGGAAGGTTGGAGTGTTGGGGTGATAGATGGGAAGCGCAATCAAACAATCTCACCAAACAAATCAAAAGCCTCAGCAGAAGTTATTCTCACCTGGTAAAAGCTTCCTGAAATCAGTCGATCATCAGAAGAGATTAAGATTTCATTATCCACCTCAGGAGAATCAAACTCACTTCTTCCTACCCAAAAATCCCCTTCTTTCCTGTCGATAACCACCTGGAATATCTTCCCGATTTTCTCCTGGTTAAGCTCATAAGAAATTTTTTCCTGCAGGGTCATAAGTTCATCGGCGCGCTGCTGCTTAACATCATCCGGAACATCATCTTCTAACTTGTAGGCTCCTGTGTCTTCCTCATGGGAATAGGCAAAAACGCCCAGCCTTTCAAAACGGCTTTCTTTCACAAATCTCTTTAACTCATTGAAATCTGCTTCCGTTTCCCCGGGATAGCCAACAATCAGCGTTGTTCTAATGGCGATCTCCGGAATTTCATTTCTTAGTTTCGATATCAGATCGCGGGTCTGTTGTCCGGTATGCCCCCGCCGCATCGATTTCAATATGGGATCGCTGATGTGCTGGAATGGAATATCGAGGTAGTTACAGATTTTGGGGTTGGATTTCATCACCTCAATTACATCATCAGGAAAACCGGCCGGATAGCCGTAATGCAACCTGATCCATTCGATGCCATCAACATTAGCCAACTTTTCCAGCAAGGGCGCAAGCGCACGTTTTTTATAAATATCCAGACCATAGTAAGTTAAATCCTGGGCAATCAGCATCAATTCTTTCACACCTTTTTCTGCCAGAAATTCGGCTTCTTTGATGATTTCCTCAATGGGTTTTGAAACATGCTTGCCACGGATGAGCGGGATGGCACAGAAAGAACAGGTTCGGTCACACCCTTCCGAAATTTTCAGGTAGGCATAGTGTCCGGGTGTGGTTACTGCACGCTCGCCAATCAGATCTTTTTTCAGATCTACCTTTAAAGATTTTAAAATTTTTGAGATATCGGAAACACCAAAAAACTGGTCCACTTCGTGAATTTCCTCCCGGAGCTGTTTCTGGTAGCGCTGGGCCAGGCAGCCCATAACAAACAGTTGGTCAATATCATTGCTCTTGCGAGCTTCAGCAAAATTCAGGATGGTTTCGATGGATTCTTCCTTGGCGTCGTTGATAAATCCACAGGTATTGATGATCACAGTTCCGGAGTCCGCAACATCAGGGTTGTGCTCAACATCATAACCCGCTGTTTGCAATTGGTGCATCAATACTTCGGAGTCCACCAGATTCTTGGAGCAGCCCAGTGTAATGATGTTGATTTTTTGAGTATTGGTCATTTTTGTAACTGTTATCAATATTGTAAGGGTAAATATTTTTGTCTCTATTGCTGATTATTGTGGTTTCTTAAAATTGATCTTCACCTAAACAATTCAGTAGATGTCTCACTTCTAAACATATTATTTTTAATAAAACCATAAAAATCGATGTAGCAAAAGCTATAAAAATATGAAAGCGAAGCGGATGCTTCGCTTAACTTTCTATAACTTGTATTTTTAATAAAAATAATTCAAACTCGATCTCATCTCTCACCTTTCCCAACTTACTCTTTAAACAGCGAATCAACAAATTCAACTTTATTAAAAATCTGGAGGTCTTCCACTTTTTCTCCAATACCGATATATTTCACCGGAATTTTAAACTGATCGGAGATACCGATGGCCACACCTCCCTTGGCTGTACCGTCGAGTTTGGTGAGGGCAAGGGCATTTACTTCGGTAGCCGCGGTAAACTGCTTGGCCTGTTCGATGGCATTTTGACCGGTGCTGGCATCGAGGATGAGCAGGATCTCATGGGGTGCATCCGGAATCACTTTCTGCATCACCTTTTTAATTTTGGTAAGCTCGTTCATCAGGTTCACCTTGTTGTGCAGGCGGCCGGCAGTATCAATTATGGCAACATCATTTTTGTTGGCAACAGCCGATTTCATGGTATCGAAAGCCACGGAAGCCGGATCGGCACCCATACCCTGCGAAACGACCGGCACCCCTACCCTTTCGCTCCAGATGGTAAGCTGGTCAACGGCGGCAGCACGGAAGGTATCAGCAGCACCAAGCACAACTGATTTTCCGGCCATTTTAAATTGGTGTGCCAGTTTGCCAATGGTTGTAGTTTTACCCACGCCATTTACGCCCACGACCATGATCACATAGGGATGTTCACGCTTTTCAAAGTCGAAGCCCAACAACTCGCCTTTGTCATTCTCTTCCAGCAGTCCTGCGATTTCCTCCTTCAGGATGGTGTTGAGCTCGGCAGTGCCCAGGTATTTATCGCGTGCTACACGTGCCTCGATACGCTCAATAATCCTGAGTGTTGTACTCACACCTACATCCGAGGTTACGAGAATTTCCTCGAGGTTATCAAGCACCTCATCATCCACCTTTGATTTACCGGCCACGGCTTTGGTGAGTTTGGAAAAAACATTCGTCTTGGTCTTTTCGAGACCCTGATCGAGTTTTTCCTTTTTCTTTTTTGAAAAAACGTCAAATAATCCCATCTGGAAAAATATTTAAATTACTACCATACAAAAAAAGCCTTCCCCACTGGCGGAAAAGGCCTTCTTCAATCCCCGAATGGGATTTGTTAACTATTTTGCTTAATAGTATCCTGAACTTTGTCGTTCGGTACAATATCCTCTTTAAACATGTAAGCACCGGTTTTCTTCGATTTCACCACATTAATAACTTTGGTGAATTCTTTACCGGCGGTTTGAAGCGTAGCAACTACTTTCTTAGCCATAACTATAAAGTTTTATTTGATTTCTCTGTGTACTGTCATTTTCTTGAGGATCGGGTTGTATTTTTTCAACTCCATCCTGTCGGGGGTATTCTTCTTGTTTTTGGTAGTGATGTACCGCGAAGTCCCCGGCTGTCCGCTATTCTTGTGCTCTGTGCATTCCAGAATAACCTGTACTCTTGCGTCTTTTGATTTCTTTGCCATTTCTTATTACCTTAATATTTTTCAGGGGCGCAAAAGTAAGCACATTTTTTAAAATGACAAACTTTCCCATTCAATTTTTTAATATTCAAGAAATTGAAAGATCTTATTCGGCAAGAAATTAGCCATTTTAAACTTCTCATCAAAGAAATTTCGATCTTTGGATTTTAATCGTCCAAAGATGAAATTCAAAATTCAATACCATAACTTATTCAATCAAACACATCCTGAACAGGGATCCCTGATACGTACTATCGAAATGCATACCGGAGGAGAACCGCTCAGGGTTTTCGTTGAAGGGCTGCCTGAAATCAAGGGAAAAACCATCCTGGAAAAGCGGCGGTATTTCAAAGAAAACCTGGATTACATCCGTACCGGAACCCTATTTGAACCACGCGGCCATGCCGATATGTATGGTGCGGTGATTACCGAACCCACAACGCCTGATGGAGATTTTGGCGTGTTTTTTATGCACAACGAAGGCTATAGCACCATGTGCGGCCATGCCATGATCGCCATCGGAAAATTACTCATCGAAACTGGTTTGTTTGAAGCAAAATCGCCGGATCCCGAAATCAAAATAGACGCGCCTCCCGGCAGGATCACCCTCAAACCAAAAATCGAAAATGGGCGGGTAGTTTCAACCTCTTTTGTAAATGTACCCTCATTTATGCTGATGGAAAACCAAATTGTGGAAGTCCCCGGAATCGGGAAAGTGCATTTCGACATTGGATTTGGCGGGGCTTTTTATGCTTATGTGCAGGCATATCCACTCGGCTTGAAATTAAATGGTGATCATTATCAAAAGTTGATCGATTACGGAAAAAAGATTAAAAAGGCTGTTATGGAAAACTTCGACATTAAACATCCTTTTGAAGCAGACCTGGGATTTTTGTATGGTGTGATTTTTATTGGTAAACCGGAAGGTCACAGCCACCACAGCCGCAACGTTTGTATTTTTGCCGATGGCGAGGTTGATCGCTCCCCAACCGGATCCGGAGTAAGTGGCCGTGCTGCCATTCATTTTGCAAAAGGAGAACTTAACCGTGGAAACAGCATCACCATCGAAAGCATTCTCGGCACCACCATGATTGTAAGAGTAATTGAAGAAACCAACTTTGGCCCATTCAAAGCCGTCATCCCTGAAGTTAGCGGATCAGCATATTT
>JAGYLT010000014.1 GCA_018400545.1 Bacteroidales bacterium | reverse complement strand
TGGCTTTTTTGTTAACCCGCCTTGATCGCCTCGCAGCGAAGCGGGCCGTCCGGGCAGGCGATTTGGGATTAATTACTCCATTGAATTTTCAATACGTTCGATATTTACAAAGTTTATCAGATTCAGCCAAATTAAAAAATTATACTTTTGTGCAAATTTTCACTTATAGAGATACTTAACATGGGCAGAAATCATATAAACAATAACGCGCATCACAGAGACGCAAAAAGAGACTCCCAGTTTCGGGCATTCCTTAAAAACTTGCTGCCATCAATGGTCAGGTTCTTTCGCAATATATCCGGAAAGGTATCTTCACAATTGGCATCATTTTCAGCATTTCTACAACCTACTTATAGAAAAAATGTTTTTGCAATGCTAATTCTGCTGATTGTTGGTGTAATTATTAGCTTGCTTTTGTTTGATCCGGTAATTAAAAATCCAAATGATTATCTGTTTTCCAATAAAGGAGATGCGGCAAAGTCATACTACAACTTTTCATACTATTTGCGATACGACCAGGGTATCCGGCACGACGGCATCAATTATCCTTATGGCGATCATTTGCAATATATTAACTCCCATCCGCTCTATGTAAACATTTTGCTCCTCGTTGATAAGTATATTGTTGACATTTCGGATTATGGCGTTGGCATTCTTAATTTATCCATGATTTTTTCGTTGGTGATAGCCCTGCCATTTATCTTCCTTATCCTCCGAAAATATGGCCTTTCAGCGTGGTACTCCGTTTTTATATCCATCTTTATCATTTATCTGAGTCCCCAGTTTTATCGAATAGGCGGGCATTTCGAAATGGTATATGCATATTTTTTACCCATGTTTTGGTATCTCCTGATGCTTTTTAGAGAAGGAAAAAAAAGGTGGCTTTATGGTAGCCTTTTGGTTATTGCCGGATTGATCGGTGGATTTATCAGCGCTTATTATGTTGCATTTTACGCCATTTTTATACTGGGTGTATTAATAATAGATATATTGGCAAACTTCAAAGCTTTTCGGGTTAAAAAAACGGAGTGGATCGCCCTTTTCATTTTAGCTGTTCTACCTCTTATTATTGTTCGGGGCCTTGTTACTGTTACAGACTGGGTTGATGACAGGCCGGACAATCCCTGGGGATTTTTTGTTTTTCACGCAAATTGGTCAAGCATTTTTCTCCCGCGTGGTTCAAACCTGCCATACATACTTGGCTACCCGGGATATTTCAACTACAACTGGGAAGGAAGGGCTTTTGTTGGTGTTATCCCAACACTTTTGGTTATTACTATTATATTGGGTTTAGTGTTTTCATTAATTACCTGGTCATCCAAAGGAATTAAGAAATTCTTCGGAAACAAGGAGCTAAATATCTATCTTTTTGCATCCGTACTGATACTTCTTTTTTCTATGGCCATACCATTTAAATATCCTGCGTTCGAGTTTTTACTGGAATTAATACCCCCCATAAAACAATTCAGGGCTTTGGGAAGGTTTAGCTGGATATTTTATTATGTAATAGCAGTTTTCACAGCAAGGTTTATATGGCTGCACTACAGAAGATTAAAAGTACAAAAAAAGCCTCAAATTGCATTTATTCTGATCATCATGGTTTTCTTAACCTGGTCGATTGATGCCGGCATAAATATCAAAGATTCAACAAAAAAGCTATTATACAGTAACGACATTCTACAATCGTCATCAGAAGAGTTTCACGAACTCTTTGATAAAAACCAGGTTAATCCTGAAGATTATCAGGCAATTCTTTTCCTGCCATTCGAAAGCACCTGTGGTGATAAGCTATTGTTCGATAGGGGGCTGAACCCATTTAAACAGGCCATGAAGTACTCTTACCATACAGGGATACCACTTATACAAAGTTTCTCTCCACGGCTATCATTTACGCATGCACTCTCCAGCATTCAATTGCTTGGCAGTCCGGCACTGGAAAAAGTAAGGCTTAAAGACATGAACCGAAAACCAATTCTGGTAATGGCAACGGATGAGTCAAAAACCAGGCAGGAAGAATATATTATTTCTCTGTCAACTTTTTTATTCAAAGATGGCAAAAACAGCTTTTGGAAACTACTGCCTGAAACCCTCGAAAAAGAGCATGAAAAATGGCAAAGCGATGTCCGAATAAAAATTGAATCTCTCGCCCAGTTAAATAGTTTACGTGCTGACACGGCTGAAAACTACATCATCGTGAAAGGTTTTGATGACTTTCAGGATGCAGATCATAAGCTAAGTGGTGATGGTGCCTTTTTTCGTGAAACTGCAAATGAACCTCTATTAAGCAGTGATGAACTTGCTCAAATCCCTGAAGGTAATTATGAAGTTAGTTTCTGGCTGTATATAGAACATCGGTCCGACATAAACCCTGAAATTATTTTCTACCAGTTTAACAAAAAAAGTGGCAAGCAATTAAAGCGTGAAAAGTGGAATTACAGAACCAAACATGACACCTATGGTAAATGGGTTAGGGTTTCTGAATATATTACGCTGAGCAGCGATCATAACTATCGCCTTGACATTAAAGGAGAACTTACGAGCGTCGATAATTTATTGGTAAAGCCAGTCGGGTCAAGTGTTTATGTGGATTTTGACGGAGAGGGCTTTTACAATAACTACCCGCTAAACTAAATTTAAACTCTGCAAGAAAATTCATAAATTCGTTTTTCAATGTTGATAGTATTCTTGCATGTGCCTGTCAGTTACCTGATGTGCAACAAATCCTGCAGATCAGCTATTCCCTTCTCAAATCATCTGCCACACGATGGATTACGTCAATCATGGAGGCACCGAATTTTTCAGAACGCTCCGGCGACCAGCCGTAAACCGGATCTGGCAAATTGGCATTGTCTTTAAACGGCATCTCGATGGTCATCGACAGGCATTTGAATTTTTCGCCGATAGCTTTTGAGCAAATATTCAGGTTGGCTTTGCCGGGTTCGTTGATGGGGTAGCCATGCTCAACCTGGAAGTCGGGGCTGATCTCAAGCCAGCTTTTCTTAAATTTTTCAAGTAAAAATTTCAGGTGATCATCGTAGGACGGAATGCCTTCGATGGAAGAAATAAAATTGTAGGGCAGCCCTTCATCGGCATGGATATCGAGGTTGAGATCAACGCCTTTTTCTTCCATTTTCTTCAGGATGTAATACACTTCCGGTGCTTTTTCTTTATCCGGGTTTCCCCATTCGCGGTTCAGGTTGGCACCGGTGGCATTGGCCCGCAGGTTGCCTGCTATGGCACCGTCAGGATTAATAAAAGGTACCACATAAAATACCACCCTATTGAGTAATGTCCGGGATACCGGGTCATCGATTTCGGCAAGGCGGCTGATGAAAGCTTCCATAAAGAACGAAGCCTGTGGTTCGCCGGGATGTTGGCGTGCAATAACCCAGATTTTAAGGGCATCATCGTGTTCATCGCCGATGGTCAGAAAATCGATTTCACGTCCTTCCACCGTCCGCCCGAGGCTCTCATAATTTACCAATGGCGAAAACTGGATGTTTTGCACAAACGAAAGATGTCGTTCGTAGCTGTAAGGCGCAAAAAAAGCATAAAATACGGCATTGTGCCGGGGCTGATGTTCAATGGTCATCACTGTGCCATCAAACCTGGTGGGAACCATAAACCATTCATGCTTATCGTATGAGGCCCTTACCATATAATCTTCAAATCCCTCCGGATAGCTCACCTCTCCGGCATTCAGGATTTTCATCCTGAGGGTGGTTTCCCTGGCGCCGGTTACCCGGAAGTAAAACCACTGAAAAGTTTCAGCATTCGTGTCTTTCCTGATGTTAAGTTCAATGTTGCCCGGATCGCTGGCTTTATAAACTTCTATATTTCCGCTGTCGAAATTGGATGTTATGTTTATCATTTTGTATTTAATTTTCTACAAATCTGGTTTTTTTTAGATTTCCTGAATGCTGTTTCTATTTAAAAAGTCTTAAATCGGCATTATGTGTAATGATTATAAATTGCGCATCTCATCTTATCACACAATCATATTTATAAAAATATATACTATCTTGCAATTTGTTTTGGGACAACAATTTGGGCCTTTTAAATATTCGTGTGACCATAAACCAGTGACGTATGAAAATAATATGTGTAGGGAATTTTCCACCCAGAAAATGCGGTATCGCAACTTTTACTGAAAATCTAATTACCTCAATCATCCATGCGGCCAAAGAACATGAAAAACCACTTGAGGTGGAAGTGATAGCCATGAACGAGAATGGCCAGAAGTATGATTATCCTGATATCGTAAAACTAACCATAGATGATGGATTACGTGCATCTTATGTGAGGGCCGCAGAATACATTAACACCTCGGGAGCCGACATTTGCCTATTTCAGCATGAATATGGCATTTATGGCGGCAACAGCGGCCTGCTCATCCTGGACCTGCTCAGGCGATTAAAAATCCCGATTGTGTCAACGTTCCACACCGTTTTACAAAAACCCACTTTTCATCAACGGGAAGTACTGAAAAAAATCGCCGGATACTCCGAAAAAGTGGTGATCATGAACAGGCTGGCTATTCCGTTTTTAACAGACGTGTTCCAGGTTCCAAAGACCAAAATACTCACCATCGAACATGGCGTTCCCGATTTTGGCAAAATAGATAAAACAAAGTTGAAACGGCCAGGTAGCTGGGAAAACCGGAAAGTGATACTAACCTTCGGCCTTTTGGGCCGAAGCAAAGGCATCGAAACGGTGATCATGGCTCTGCCTGGTATCGTGAAAAAACACCCGGATATACTTTATGTTGTGCTCGGGAAAACCCATCCCCACGTGGTGAAATATGCCGGCGAGGAATATCGCGAATACCTTGAAAAACTTACAAAAGAGCTGAACCTTGAAAACAACGTTGAATTTCTGAATAAATATGTTTCGGAGGATGAACTGTCAAATTACCTGCTGGCTGCAGATATTTATGTAACACCTTATCTGAACAAGGCCCAGATAACCAGTGGAACGCTTTGCTATGCGGTGGGCGGAGGTTCAGCGGTCATCTCCACACCATACTGGCACGCCGAGGAATTGCTTGCCGATGGCCGTGGACGGCTGTTCGATTTTGAAGATCATGCCGGGCTGGCGACCATTGTGAACGATTTGCTGGAAAATCCCAAAGAAATGGAAAATCTGCAGCAACGGGCTTATGAATACGGGCTAAAAATAGCATGGCCACGGATTGGTTTCGAATATATTTCTGCATTTCAACTGGCCATTGATGGGTTTGAAAAGGTTAGCGGCCATTGGCGCCCATTTAAAATCAGGTTGCCGGATTTCAACACCGCCCACATGGAGCGACTGACCGACTATACCGGAATTATCCAGCACGCAAACGGATGTGTGGCTGATTATAAAACCGGATATTGCCTGGATGATAATGCACGCAGCCTCATGGTATGTTTGGTTGCATACAAAAGATCGGGTGAAGAAAGGTATTTTAACCTCATCCACAAGTACCTGGCCTACATGCTATACATGCAGAATAAAGACGGATCATTTAAAAACTATCTCAATTACCTCCGGAATACAGTGGAGGAAGATGGATCGGATGATGCTTTTGGCCGTGCGGTTTGGGCATTGGGATTGCTGATCAGGCTGGCACCCTGCGATTCCATGTTCCAGGTGGCCCTCGAAATGTTTTTTAATGCTTCAAAACAATTCGATAAACTCAGGTATGCCAGGGGTTTTGCAAATTGTATTTTTGGTCTATATCATTACGTCAGGCGATTTCCAGACCAGGAAAAATACATCCGGATAATTTCGGATATGGCAGATCATCTTGTGGAGATGTTCAACACACAAAGCCATGACAACTGGCACTGGTTTGAATCTTCAATTACTTACGACAACGGCCTTTTACCGGCTTCGATGTTTATAGCTTACTTGTACACCGAAAAACCCGTTTATCTCGAAGTTGCAGAAAAATCGATGCAGTTCCTCGAAAAGAATTGCCTGGTGCATGGCCAGATGACACTGGTGGGGAATAAAAACTGGTGGCTATCCAACCATCCCATGAGCGAATTTGCACAACAACCTGTGGATACCATGGCCATGATCGTGATGTACGATTGCGCTTACCGGGCCACCAAAAACCGGGAAACGATCAAAAAACTGGAAATTTGTTTGCAATGGTTTTTTGGATTGAACGATCTGAATCTTCCGCTTTATGATGAACAAACCCATGGATGCAATGATGGGCTTGAAGACCTGGATGTAAGCCGAAACCAGGGAGCAGAAAGCACTATTGCTTATTTATTGTCGTGGCTGGTGGCGGGGCCATACCTTGATAAAAGCCAAATGAATTTCGCCGGATAATGGCTACCTGTTCAGGATTTTGTCGAGCCTGAGCAACAGCAAATCTTTATCGATGGGCTTTTTGATGTATTCCACAGCACCCATTTTCAATCCTTTAATTTCGTCTTCCTCACTGGTATATCCCGAAATGAACACCACCGGAATCTCCACATTATTCTGGTTGAGGTATTCCAGCAACTGGTAACCATCAAAATTGGGCATGGCGATGTCTGACAGGATCAGGTCAAACTTTTCCTTGGCAATCTGCATCAGTGCAACGATGCCGTCGGGAGCGACCTCCACTTCATAGCCTTCGTTTTTCAATATTTTCGAAACGATCTTCTGGTTGATCACCTCATCCTCAACCAGCAGGATACGCGCTTTACTTTCCTGAACCCGGGAATTGGATTTCTTGAATTCTGAAGGAATCAGCCTGCTGAAAAGCTCATCAAGCGGAATGGTGGCAAAGGTGGATGATGTGTCGGACATGGCATAAGGCACCACCAGTTCGTTGTTATGTACAATTGACCCGCACGAATACACCACGTTGGGCACGTAACCCTCGCGCTCCTCTTCGTTGGGGGTAAGCATGGGTTCGCTCAACTGCCCGATTACCTTTGTCGGATCATCCAGATCCAACAGCGTAGCCCCCAGGCTGTATTTGCGCATGGTACCCACGCCATGGGTAATCACCAGCCAGCCATATTCCGTTTCGATGGGTGAACCGCAATTGCCGATCTGGATAAACTCCCACGGGAATTTCGGTCCCTGAATTTTTTTGGCTTCGTGCCAAAGGTTGATATCATCAGAAAACATGATATAATTGTTAATGCCGTCCAGGCGCGAAAGCATGGCATATTTTCCTTTAACTTTTCGCGGGAAAAGCGCCATACCCTTGTTCTGCGCATTTTCACCATGAATGGGCATGACGTTGAAATGATAGAAATCCTTGGTTTCAATCAGCTTGGGCATGATGGTGAATCCGTTGTATGCCGTATATGTGGCGTAATATTTTACACTGCCGTCGTTGTCGGTGAATTTCACAAACCGTGCATCCTCAATGCCGTTACTTTCGGCTGCTGCAATAGGGAAAACTACCCTTTCGGAAATAGCAGTATCGAGAGAAAATGAAATTTCATAATGCGAATCGGCCAGCCAGGTAATGGTTTGCAGCATTTTCTTCTGCTGGTAGTCCGGATTGATTTCCCTGATGGTTGATTCTACGGCATTGTGCAACTCATTGTAATCGAACTCAAAACGGAGTTTATCCATAACCTGGTTTACCACCTCATCGCCGGCGTGCATTTCGTGAAGCTTCTGGCAGAATGTTTCTTTTTTGTAAACAAAGTTCCTGATGGCTTCGGCTTCATCAACAAGGCTGCCAGCGGGTTTCAGTTCCAGGTTGTTATTTCGGTCGAGCACGCCACCTCTGAAAACGATGGATGAGATGTGTCCTTCACCCGTGGCCCTGAAACTAATGATCACACGCTTTTCACCTTCCTGAAGTCCCGTCTGATCAGGGTCTTCCACCATTGAAGGGTTGAAAAATGCTGCGGATTCGATGGAATATTCATTGGTAAAATATGCTCCGATGAGCATTTTCTTAAAATCCGGCAGATCATCCAGGTTTCCGTTGCGGCCGGCCATAATATCGCGGGCTTTGTCAAAATGTTTCTGATAGATTTTTGAAATATTCCTGTGGCGGGCAGAAAAATCGCGTAATGACTGGTTCAGCACCAGTTGGGCAGCCTGATCAGGCATTTCCTGGATACGCTGAATGATAGACTGAACCCGGCTTTCGGGGCCCGGAAAAAAGAAACGTGCAATGATGCGTTTTGGATCCGGATTAAACTGAACGGGTTTCCTGTGGACGGTTGTGCTCATTTTGATACAAGTATTTGGTTAATAATCTGTATCAAAAATAGCAAAATCCTGCTACCCTGTATAAAAATATTCAGAAAATCAAATCTGATTATTCTTCTGAAATAATACCACCGGTCAGGCGAAGCAGTTCGGTTTCGGTGTCGATCAGATCGTATATGGCTTCAAGTGTGCGAATGGACGAATTGATATACCTGAGTTGCACATCCCTGAAATTAAAGGAATTGATGGCCCCGGCCCTGAATTTTTCTTCCGAAATCTGAAGGTTTAGCCCGGTACTTTCACGTGAGGCCTGCGCAACTGAGAGCAACTTTTTTCGAATCTGATACAGATCATACTGGTTAAAAAGTTGATTGGTTAAATTTTTCTTGAGTTCCGAAATGGTGATCAATCCAATCTCCTCATCAATCAGGGCATTTTGGATGGCTCGCTTGGTAGCACCGCCGTTGTAAATGTTAAAACCCAGTGTAAAATTCACATAGTAGCCAAATGAGTACGTGTTCCTGGGATCGCTGTCGTTGTTGATGACCCGCGATCTGGAATAGTTGCCGCCGGCACCCAGATTTAAATTCGGATATATTTCGGATTCTGCCAGGTTGGTTGTATTCTCCAAAATCCGCTGATTAATGTACTGGTTCATTATGGTACGGTTATCACGAAGCATCCGTGTTTTCAGTGTATCGATATTGTAATCGGTAGTTTCAACTTCAAAATCATCCAGCAAAACGAATTGTGTATCCTCATCAAGAGCCATGAGCAGCTTCAATAGCAATGTGGCGTTTTGCAGGTTGAGTTCCTGCTGAAGATAATTCACCGAATCGCTTAAATAAGCATCGTTGGCCTGCAACACATCAAATGTTACCGAGCTTCCGAACTCTTTCCTGGTTTCTTCATACCGGTATCTGTCGCGTGACAAAACTTTGACATCTTCAAAAACCCTGAGTTTTTCGCTTTGTAGCAACACATTGTAGTAAGCCAGTATGATGCTTTGAACGGTATTTTCAACAATCAGGGCCGCATTACCTGCCGTGAGTTCTTCGATGGTGGCCAGGTTTTCTTTGGTGATGTTTACCCTGAACCCGTCGAAGAGCGTCCAGTTTAGCGCCACGGAAGGGGTCAGATCATTTGATGTAGCCTCATTTCTGAAAGGCTCCTGGATAAAAAATTCGGAACTGTTGAACGTATTCGATTGGGACAGGCTAAAATTAATTGACGGATACCGTCCAGCCGCACCCTGTGTATTATTGTTTTGTGCAATTTTTAGCTCCTGTTCACTAATCCTGATCTGGTAATTATTCTCCAGGGCAATACTGATGGCATCAGAGAGCGTCAACCTGAGGGTGTCCTGTGCCTGTGATGATTTCCCTGACATGATAATCACAGCCAATGCCAGCATCATGGGCAAAAGCGGTGAAATATTTTTTTTCATTGAATTCTTCATATCACACATAAAAGCTAAAATCTTTTAATCGAGCGAAATTTTCATCTGTTTAACGGCTGGTTCCAATTCTTCGGGTTCCGGCTTCTTAATCGGTTTTTCAGGCCATGTGCCATTATAATATCCGGAAATGATCCGCCCCAGTTTAGCGAACATCACCCTTGCATTGTTAAGCAAAATAATGAGCACCGGGAAGAAGAGAAGGATAAATCCTGTGCCGAAAAGCACACCATAAGCCAGAGTAATGGCCATGGGCTTGAGAAACTGTGCCTGGAAACTGCCCTCGAGAATGATGGGGTAAAGGCCCACGGTGGTGGTGAGCGTGGTAAGCAGGATCGGCCTGAAACGGCTTAGCCCGGCCTGGTATGAAGCGTTGGTCACCGACATTCCTTCCTTAAGAAACGAATTATACTTGGCCAGAAACACAATGGCATCGTTGATGATTACCCCGGACAAGGCCACCATTCCCCAAACGCTGAGCATGGAAACAGGGATGCCTTCGATGCCGTGCCCCCAGATGGCACCCATCCAGGCAAGCGGGATCATCAACAGGATTATCAGCCCCTGCATCACCGATTTAAAATGCATCATGATGATGGCAATGATGAGAATGAACGCGATAGCATAGGCCCGCATAAGGTCTTCCATAGATTCGGCACTATCGCGGCTCTGGCCCTGAAAATCGACCGAGGTGCCCGGATATTGCGCTATCAGCTCCGGAACAACTTCATTTCGGATGCGCTCAAGAATTGGAGGTACAGGTTCATACGGGTCAACCAGTTCAGCATCGATACGGATTTCCTTTTTCCCGTTGTAACGGTTAATATTTACCGGGCCCCTGCGGATGTCGTAATAGGCAAGCTCGGCAAGCGGATATTCGCCCCGGGCCGTTTTAATTTTCATATCCTCCAGTTGCCCGATGTTCAAACGGTCTTCACGCGGATACCTGACCCACACCCGCACTTCGTCTTTGCCGACCTGAAGCCGCTGGGCCTGGTTACCAAAAAATCCGCTACGTACCTGGTTGGCAAGGTCGGCTCTGGTGAGGCCAAGGAAATAGGCTTTAGGTTTGAGCTGGAGCTGGATTTCACGTTTACCGATGGCATTGTTATCCACCACATCGCGCAGCTCCGGGAAGTCCGACATCTTTTCCATCATCATTTGCTTTGCCTTCTCAAGCTCTTCCAGATTTTTTCCCAGCAAACTCACCGAAACGGGCGTTCCAAAAGTATTCCGGCCACCGACCACAAATTTTTGAGCTTCGTTAACCGGCCCGATTTTTTCGCGAACACGATTTACTATTTCGAAACTTGAAATGGGTGCTCCCTCCATATCGCGAAGCAGCACAAATATATTTCCGGCATGCGCCCCGGCTTCCCTTCCTTCAAAAGAATTACCAAGCGTAAGAAAAGTATAGTCGATATAATTGGCCGTATCATTATACTCTTCCATCAAATCGCTGTTCACCTTCCAGATGGCCTCTTCAAAGTTTTCCAGGTATTTCATGGTTTTGGCTTCACCGGTTCCGGGTGTGAAAGCCAGATTTACATTAAACTGATCGAAGGGTATGGACGGGAAAAATGTAGCTTTGATGAAGTTTCCGCCAAAGAGGCCGGCGGTAATGGTAATCAGAGCAATGGGTGAAACAAGCATGATCCATTTCCACCGGATGATAAACCGCATGATGGATCCATAGACTTTATCGCGCAGGTAAACGATAAACGAATCCAGTTTTTTTCGCACCGGATTGGCGCCACCCTCGCGATCTTTAACGCGCAAAACATGCCTGCTCGAGAGGTGGGCCGGCAAAACAAAAAAAGCTTCGATAAGCGATACGGCAAGGCTTACAATTACTACCCAGCCCACATCGTACATAAACTCGATATTGCCTGTGATAAACAACAGCGGGGAAAAGGCTACAATGGTTGTGGTTACCGAAGTAGTTACAGCCGGAAGCACTTCCATAGTTCCGTCTAAAGCAGCCTTTTTGGGGCTTTTTCCCTGTTCAAAATGGGAATAAATATTTTCAGCAATCACAATCCCGTCATCCACCAGGATACCGATAACGAGGATCATTCCGAAAAGGGAAATCATATTGATGGTAAGCCCGGTTAACATCCCCAGAATAAACATCCCGAAAAATGAGGCGGGAATACCAAAAGCTACCCAGAACGACAGCCTCAAACTAAGAAATAATCCCAACGCAACCAACACAAGGAGCAATCCTATGCCGCCATTGCTGTAAAGCAGATTCAGGCGGCTCCTGAGGTTTTCCAAAAAACTATAGGTAACCACGAGCTCGGCATTGGGATGTTTTTCGTTGAATTCCTCAACATATTCATCCAGGTAATTTGAAATGGCTTCGAGGTCTTCTTCGGGGAGTTTATTCACCGAAAAAGATACCTGTTGTTCACCATTCATAAAACTCCGCAGGGGTGTTTCTGCAAACTTCATTTTCACATCAGCCACATCGCGCAGGTATAGCTTGCTGCCATCGCCGTAAGCCCTGATAATGATGTCGCCCAGTTCGGTGGGTTCGGTGGACCGGTGACGCGCACGGATCAGCACTTCTTCCTCATCCGACCTGATCATACCCGCCGAGATATCCCGATTGTTCATACTGATTGCCCTTGCAATTTCTTCAAAGGATAAATCGTAGCGCAGTAAATCTTCTTCTGTGATCTCCACAGAAATTTCAAGCTCCGGGTATCCGCTGATGGTAAGCTGCGATAAAATCCCGGAAGTCAGCATATCATCTTCAATTTCCTGGGCCAGGTTTTTCAGGGTCAGCAGGTCCACATTTCCGGTAAGTCCCAAAAATGCAGCCATGGTTGTGGAGCGCTGTTTCGAAACAATGGGCCGTTCGGCATCCACCGGGAAAGCGCTGATTCCGTCCACCGAGTTCTTAACATCGGCCAGAATTTCATCAATATCGTACTCGCCTGTGGTTTCGATGGTTACCATTGAAAAATTTTCGGATGAAGTTGATGTAATTCGTTTGATCCCAACCAGGCCCCGAACCGACTCCTCAATCCGCGAGGTAATCCCCTCTTCCATCTCCTTTGGGGATGCGCCCGGATAGAAAACCGAGATATTGATAAATCGTTCCGAACTCTCCGGGAAAAATGATTTGTCGAGATTAAAAAAAGAATACAAACCTCCAATCACCAATAAGGCGATAATCATGTTTGCATAGAATGGATATCGTATAAATAATGAAACTGCTTTTTTCATCAGATGAGATTTTTCAATTTAGTCAGACCGCATCAAAGCCGGTCGGTTTTTACCTCAGTTCCTTCCTTCACATTTACAAGTGGCTCAACCACAAGCTCCTCACCTTCCTCCAACCCGGTGAATATCACAGAATTCTGATTGATTTTACGCACATTGATCTTTCGCTTTTGCAACGCGTTACCCGCAACGATAAACACTTCATTCTGGTTAAATACGGCCTGCCTTGGAATTTCCATAGCATTTTCCACAATTTTATTGTCGAAATGGGCCTCGAGGAACATACCGGCATAAATGGGATTTTCTTTTTGGTTTCGGATTTGAACGAACACGCTGGCCGACTGGGTTGCGGGATCCAGGAATTCACTGATCCTGATCACCTCACCCTGCCATGAGCTGGTTTTAAATTCGTCCATTACCTTAACTTTATCCCCAACAGAAACCCACTTCAGGTCTTCGAATTCAACCGGGACTTCCAGTTCCAGCAAATCGGTTTTGATGATTTTGGCGATCCGCGTGCCAGGGTTCACAATACCGCCTACTTCCAGGCTAACTTCCATAATGGCACCGTCAAAGGGGGCTCTGATGAAATGCCTGGTAAGACGGTCCTCGGAAACTTTGATGTTGTAGTATTGATTGAGGATATCCCTGCTGGCCAGAAACACCTTGAGTGATTGATCTTTGATTTCAGGCAATTCAGGCAGGGGTTCATCAATTTCCACACGCTGAAAAAACTCCAGTACATCTTCGTATTTGTCCGGAAAATCAAATTTTACATCTGCCAGTGCATTGGCCAGTGCATTTAAAAACCTGCTTTTTGCCGCCTTAATGTTGAGGTCGAGTTCTTTTGCATAAATGGTGCACAAGAGGTCGTCCTTATTGAAACCCTCCCCTTTTTTTAGTTGTACGTCACCCTGGAGAATTTTTCCCTGAACCTCCGAAATCACATCCACAACACGCTGCGAAGCCAGGCGGCCCGGCACTTTAATTGAGGTATTAATTTTATCGTAAGCAACTATGCGGGTTTGAACAAGCCGTACCGGTTTTTCGGGAAGCGTTTGCGATGGTTCCGGTTTTAAAAGATTGAGATAATATCCAATGGCTGCACCACCAACGATGATGACCAAAATGAATACCCAAGTAAGTAATTTCCTGTACTTCATGATCTGCAAGTATGAATAAACGTTTTAACAACTATTGGTTTGATATGTTTTTTGTTTTGCGGTAAAGCGCTGCAAAAGTAATCTTTTGCCTGTGATAACAATCAGGCTGCAAGCTTTAAAAACCTATAATCATGCTTTTGGTTTGCTCGTATCATGCTATTGTTTTTATTCCGGCAATCTGCAACCTTAATAATTCTACTTTAACAGATAGAGCCCACATAGAAAATCAATCCAAATTTACCCCTGACCCCAACTTGGACAAGCCAAAACCAAAAAAGGAGTTATATTTAAAGCATGTAGCATGTTTTGGCTTACCCAAGTTGTCAGGCAAAATTTCTAAATTTTTCATCAAATACAAGTCACTACAATTTTTAATTTTTCTCATTGATTTAAAATAATTTAGAAATTTTGCAGAAGTATCTTTCAACTCATTTTCTGCCAAAAAATGGCAGAAAATGAGTTGAAAGATACTAAAGGGTGTTTGGATTGATTTTTCTGCATTCTCCCTTTAGGGTTCGGGGTAAAAATGCGGAAAAATCAATCTGTTAAAGTAGAAATAAATCCCTGTTAAATAAAAAACCGCACCCGGAAACCCAGGCACGGTTGCGATGATTTGCTTATGGTTAACAGGATCTCTATTCATATTTTATGGCATCCACAGGATTGCCCAGTCCGGCCTTCAAAGTATGAAAACTAATGGTAACCATGCTGATAACCAGGGCGGCCAATCCGGCAAGAATTACCGAAGCCACCGAAATATTGATGTGATAAACGAAACTCGATTGCAGCCATTCGCTCAGTTGCCAAAAAGCTACAGGAATGGCTAAGACAAATGCAATGATGATGAGGACAACAAACTCCCGGTAGAGCAGTCCGAGGATATTGCCAATCGTAGCCCCCATCACTTTCCGGATGCCAATTTCTTTGGTTTTTTGTTCTGCTATAAACGAAGACAGGCCAAGCAAGCCAAGCAATGCGATAAAAATTGTAAGCAGAGTGGCAATGGTAAAAATGGTTCCCAGTTTTTGTTCTGCTTCATACATGCCGCCCCATGTGTCTTCGAGCATCTGATAATCGAAAGGTCTTTTGGCGCCCATTTCGTTCCATTTGTCTTCAACATACTGGATGGTTTCTCCAAAGATTTCAGGGTTGATTTTTACGGACAAATAATATTTATTAAAATCAGCCATAAACATCATGATGGGTTCCACCTTATTATGGAGTGAGTTAAAGTGGTAGTCTTTCACCACGCCAATCACTTTAAGGGTTCTTCCGCCATTCCCTTCCAGGTCGAATCCCCAGCGTATTCTTTTGCCGAGCGCATCATCTCCCCAGCCATACTGGTCAACGGTAGTTTGGTTTACGATGACAGCTTCTTCGGGATCCGTGCCCATGTTCCTGTCGAAATTCCTGCCCCGGATGAGTTCTATTCCGTAAGTGTCGATGTAATCATAGTCCACCAAAGTGAGAATCATCGCATCATCGATCATGGCCGTATCTTTTTCCATTTTCACCACCTGAATCCAGGAATTATTTCCGGGGATTCCGGTTGAATTGGTCACTGCCTGGATATTGGAGTTTTTGAGCAATTCCTTTTTATAGGTTTCGGCTTTGCTCCGGAATGCGCTGTCCTGCAATTCAAGCACCAACATATGTTCTTTTTGGAAACCCATATCTTTATTCTTTAAAAAGGTCAACTGGTTCGAAACCACTACGGTGGCAATAATCATCGCAATGGCAATGGCAAATTGGAAAACCACCAGCACTTTCCGCAGGGATCCACCTTTTTGCCCGCCTCCTTTGTTGCCGCCTTTCAAAACCGAGACCGGTCTGAACGACGAAAGATAAAACGCAGGATAACTGCCGGATAGCAATCCGATGAAGAGCGTTGTCCCGATAATGGTGATCAAAAATCCGGGATCGGTAAAAATGCTGAAGCTTAACTCCTTGCCCGATAAATTATTGAAATCGGGAATTAAAAAGTAAACAAGTGCTATGCCGATGAGCAGGCCGATGACGGCCAGCAAAACCGACTCTGATAAAAACTGTGTGATCAGTTGCTTCTTGAAGGCGCCTGAAACTTTTCTGATGCCCACTTCCCTGGCACGTCTTGCTGATCGGGCTGTGGCCATGTTCATGTAGTTGATGGCAGCAATGAGCAGAATAAAAATTGCAACCGCACTGAAAATATAAATATAGGCCATGTTTCCCTTCGGCAAATCCGCAGAGAGGCTTCCTGAAAAATGGGTTTCCGTCAGTGGTGTGGATAGCAGCTCAAAACTGGCATTGAAGGAATCGCCGACCGGTTTCATATACTTTTCGTAAAAGCCGCCAAATTTATCATGGATATTTTGCATTTCAGCGTTTTCACGGATCAGCAAAAAAGTGAATACGCCAATATTCCAGAACCGTCCGGGCTCCATGCTGTTAAACTCTTCTTCTCCGACAATATTTGCCAATGTAGTGCCCGACAACAGGCCGTCGAACCAGAGGTGTGAATTTTCTGGAACATCCTCCAGTATCCCGGTTACCTTGTATCTCCGTCCGCTTCCTGTCCCGATCAATTCGCCCATGGGATTGGCGTCACCGAAATATTTCTCTTTAACGGTTTCGCTGATCACAATCGAAAAAGGCTCCACGAGGCAGGTTTTGGGATCTCCCTGCAAAAGGTTGTAGCTGAAAATATCAAACAGTGTGGAATCAACAAAATAAAAATGCTGCTCATAAAACTCCTTGTCGCCATATTTGAAAAGGGTGTTGCCCACATCATTAAACCGGCAAAACGATTCTACCTCGGGATACTCCAGTTTGAGCGCCGGACCCATGGGAACCGGCACAATGGCAAACTGGTCGTGCTTTCCGGAAATGTTGAAATCGGATTCTATGCGGTGAATGCGGTCGGCTTTTTCGTGGTATCGGTCGAAAGAAATTTCACTGCTCACATACATAAAAATGAAAATGAATGCAGCAAAACCAATGGCAAGCCCAAGGATATTTAACATGCTGTAGAACTTGCTTTTGATGATGCCACGAAATGCCATTTTTATGTAATTGCCCAGCATATTCCAAAGTTTTTATGGTTAAAAGGTTAAGCGCTAAAAGGTTTGTGATGAAATCTCAGATGAACTGGCTAAAAAATCCTGAGGATTTTTTAGCCAGAGATAAGCGGTTTGGTTTTCGGATTTAAAGTGCAAACTGTTCCTTAATGTTTTCGGTTACCACCTGGCCATCAAACAGGCGTACGATACGGTGGCTGTACTCGGCGTCTCTTTGCGAGTGCGTTACCATCACAATGGTGGTTCCGTTTTTGTTGAGTTGTTCCAGCAGGTTCATCACTTCTTCGCCGTGGGCTGAGTCAAGGTTTCCGGTAGGCTCATCCGCCAGGATCAGCTTTGGATTGGCAACCACGGCGCGTGCAACGGCAACCCTTTGTTGCTGTCCGCCGGAGAGTTGCAATGGGAAGTGTTTTTTACGGTGAATGATTTGCATCTGCTCCAGGGCTGCATCAACTTTAGCTTTACGCTCGCTGGATTTATACCCGAGGTAGATCAGCGGCAGCTCCACATTTTCAAAAACATTGAGCTCATCTATCAGGTTAAAGTTTTGGAATACAAACCCGATATTGTGTTTCCGGAGCGAAGCCCTTTGTTTTTCTGAGTGGTTCGAAACTTCCTTTTCCAGAAAATAATATTCGCCCCCGGTTGGATTGTCGAGCAGGCCCAGGATGTTTAGCAATGTTGACTTTCCGCATCCTGACGGACCCATCACGGCTACAAATTCACCTTCTTTTACTTCAAATGAAACCTGGTTGAGTGCTGTGGTTTCCACTTCATCGGTTCTGAATACCTTGGTTAAATCTTCTGTCTTGATCATATGGTTTTTATTTAATAAGTTAATTGTTTGACGAACGACTGCATGTTTGGTTACACCCGGTTACCTGTTGAAAATCTCCATAAAAACCTTCAGTTCATCCACCACGCTGTCGTCCAGATCATCGGTCAGTTTACCCTGCACAGCTCCTTCAAGAGCCAAAAGCATTTCGAAACAGGCACTCGAATCGAAAGATTTTATTTTCACAAAAGCATGCCGGCTGCCTTTTTCCCTGAGCAATTCCGTGGTTGAAATCCCCGCTTTCGTCAATTTGGATTCCAGCTCACTATCGATGTTCGGTAAATGTAAAAGTTTGCCCATGGCGTATTCATTCACGATTATTCAGCCGGAGGGTCTTTTTTCATTAACTATGCCAAACATTACTACTTTTTGAAATTCAGTCAGTTAAAAAAGCCGTCAATCAGAAATGCACTAAAAGTGTACGGTTTTTTAATGGCCTTTGTTCGGATTTGAACAAGTCGTTTGGACTGATTACATAACCGGGCGGGTTATAAAATTTTCACCGGTGGAACGGTTTTAACCTGCTTAATTCA
>JAGYLT010000139.1 GCA_018400545.1 Bacteroidales bacterium | reverse complement strand
AAAGAATGTGGATGAGAACAAAAGTATAATAATCTTCAATATGATGTTGATCTTTTAAGATGCAGGCCGAATATCCTAACCTGGACAAGCCAGAAAGGTTTCACGCAAAGTCCGCAATGTTAAAATCGCAAAGTTCGCAAACATAAAATTTCACCATACTATTAGCGTCCCTTGCGGTATAAAGTTCGGCATTCTTTGAATGAAATATTTTGCTAAAAAAACACGAATATTATTGTTAAGCGCCTAAAAAAAATCAGGAAGCAATTACAGTTCAGTCATACATTTTGGGAAAGTAATTAATCGATGGAAATCACTTTCCACCCCCATTCGTCTTTTTTCTTGTTGTAAGCAATCATGGCCTTTCCGGTTACGTGTTCGCCATCCCTTAGGTTGTAATGATCGCATACATCCGGTGTGATAAACATGCCGTCAACAAACCCGAATGCTTTGTTGGTTGGTTTGATGACCTCTCCGGCAAAATGTTTCAGGATACCTTCCAGGTATTTCTCATTCAGTTTTTTTGCGCTGAGCAGTTTAAATCGGCCTTCCATACCGGCGTCTTTCAGTCGTACAAGCAATACATCCCCTTCTTTGATTTTTCCCAGTGAATCATCAAATCTGCAATAACCTTTATCATAATCCAGTCCGATAAAATTCAGAATATTTTTATCATGATTCACATTTTCCACCACTATTTTGCGCTGGGGAACGTCACCATAAATCATTTCATCGGTAATCATTTTAAATTCTTCGTAAAGGCGGTTGTTGTTTTCCATAACCTTAGCAGTGGCATACCAGGGTTGCTCTCCCCATTCCGTTACATCTTCGGGGATTTCCCATTTATTTTCGAGACAGCAACGCAGGATTTTTGCAAGTTCGGTTTTTGCCTCGTCGTAATACTCCTGATCAATCAGCATTTCTGCCAAATCAAGACGTACGCCAAGGCGCTTTTCCGGTTTTGCACGACATAGCAATGCTGTACAAAGGCAGGCGGTTCTTTTTTCCTGATCATCACGATAGGCCTCGGCAAGCAGTTCCCATACCCAGAATTCATCATGCTTTTCCCGTGCCTTCGAAATTAAAATTTTATACCCGGTTTTAAAATCACCGGTGGCAAGCATCATTTTTACCTGGTAATATGGCAATTTGCGGTAGTGCTTGTTGTTATGTATAGCCTGATCAACGATGGGTTTGAAATCAGCGATCTTATCCAGCAAATCAGCTTTTGTTGCTTCATCCGGCTCATCCTGCAAAGCATTTATAAGGTGTTTTGCATAGCGGTTGCATCCCTGCTCAACCACGGCCATGATGCGTTTGCCTTCACTTGTTTTTGTGAATTTATAGTCATCCCGGATAAAACTTCGCAAATCCCACCATGAGGCAAATTCGATGTATTTCGGGGAATCTTTCAATGCCTTGTGTAAAGCTTTAAAGAGAAAAGAATAGGCTTTGGATTGCTTGGTAAAATTGAGTTTCATGGTGGTTTCAAGCAGTTCTTCCATACGCGAAATATCAAAATCGGGCTCTTTCGTAAATTCAAATGCAGCCTTGCCTATTACCCACAGCAACTGGTTAACCACCATTTTTTCTTCGGGGTCCAGATCCAATTCCACAAATTCGTTCAGGTAGCTCATGAACTGATCGAAATCCTCATGGTCGGTATTTTCCTTCAATAAATCATACAGCACCCAGGCCATTGCTCTTTTACCAAGCAAAAGCGGATGTTCATCCATTGTTTCTTCATGCTCAGCATTAATGGGTTCGGTATTTTCTTCAGGTAATTCCGGTGGTGGGATTTCGGAAGCAGTTTTTAATTCTTCCACAGCCATTTCATATGCTTCCCGGAGGTTTCCGGATTTTCGCAACTGTTCAATTTGGTTATACGACATGTCAAGGTGTTGGTTAGTCTATTTAGTTTTCATCGGCTTGCGTTCCCTTGTTCATTTTTTTCTGAGTTTTCAATCTCCTGAGCAATTGCCAGGGTATTGAACAGATTTTTGAAATCGCTTCCGGAGGGGTTTTGGAATACCCTGAGGTCGAATTCGGGAATAACAGCAAAAATATGATCGAAGATGTCGGCCTGTACTGCTTCGAACTCAACCCAGGCCTGCCTGGCCGAAAAAACGTAAACCTGTATGGGTAGCCCGTTTTCGGTGGGTTGCAGGTGTCTTACCAGCATCGTCATATCGGTTCTAACGTCGGGGTGGTTGAGCAGATAGGCTTTGAGGTATGCCCTGAAAATGCCGATATTGGTTTGGCGGCGGCCATTTACAAGTACTTTTGTATTGACCTTTTTTTCGGAATTGTATCTTTGAATCTCAATTTCTTTGCTTTCCACATAATCCATAATATGCTGAAACTGCTTGTATTTTTCAAGCATTTTTTCCGTACAGAATTTGATGCTGCTCAGGTCGATATTAATCGAACGCATAATCCGGCGCCCACCCGATTCTTCCATGCCACGCCAGTTTCTAAAAGAATCAGTGAAGAGGGAATAAGCAGGAATGGTAGAAATGGTTTTATCCCAGTTTTGAACTTTAATGGTGGTTAGGGTGATGTCGGTAACCGTTCCGTCAGCATCATATTTGGGCATCGAAATCCAGTCGCCAGGCCTGAGCATATCGTTGGCTGTAAGCTGCACCCCTGCCACCAGGCCCAGGATAGTATCTTTAAATACCAGCAGTAATACCGCAGAGAAAGCACCCAGACCACCAATCAGAATGACAGGACTCTGACCAATCAGGATTGAGATTATGGTAAGAGACGAAATGATGTAAACCAGAATTTTACCCACCTGGATATAGCCTTTAATGGGTTTGGCTTTCGCAATATCATACTGGGCGTAAATACTTAGGATTGAATCCAGAAATGCCACTGCTACCAGCATAATAATGATGATACTGTACACTTCTATTGCAAGCAGGAGCAGGTTTACAATTTCGGGATATGGGGATAATGCATAGGGCAAAAGCCAATAAAGCAGATAGGAAGGTACAAGATAGCTGAGCCGGTCAAAAACATGACGTTCTATAAGCACATCATCCCAGTTCGATTTTGTTTTTTGAGCCAGCGCTGTCAGCACTTTAACAATGTATCTGCGGGAAATTAAAAATGAAATATAACTGACAAAAATGACTGCAATCAGCTTAATTACCGATATGAAAGGGAATTGTAAAGTTGTGCCAATGCCGAGAGATTCAGAAAAGTTTAAGAGTTTTAAGTCTATTAGATCAAACATTTTTTTGTTGCTCCTTCAATTGGTTCAATAGATTTCCGGGATTTTGTGATCCCTGCCTTTTTTAGATCGGCAAAGCGAAAAGGTTAAACACGCCGGATTTCTTTCAGATAATTGTCTCTAAGAACGCGGACTTCATCCATGTCGAGTTCTTCATGATAAATACGTACGCTGTCAACCACGCCTTCAGGTGTAAAAAATACCCCAAGTGCGGCATCAAAATTTTCGTACTCCGGATTAACTTTCAGGTTATGTGTGATACTTTCAAACACGTTCCAGCTCAGTTGTGTGGGGATGAAAAAGTAAGCCATTTCTTTAATGCCGAGGTCTTTGTAAAGCCCCTTTTCAACTTTTTCAAGTTCAAAATATTTCCTGATTTTGATTAATCCGCTGAACGCTTCCACTTTGCGGTCTTTCATGAAATCTATTCCATGCTTGCGATACAGGGTGATGAGCTCATGTATCTTCTCATAGTGCCGGAGGTCCTTGATACGGATGCATGGCGTAAGCGCATTAAAAACGGTAATCTGGCCGGGAACTGCATCAAAAAAGGGTTCAAACTCCTGCTTGACAGACATGGTGGCCCTGATTACTGCCTCCCCTGAATATTTTTTATCGGTAACCAGGAATAGCGAAATGGGGTTTAATTGTTCCGGAATGGTGGTACCGTGATATCCGGGGTAAGGTTTAATGGTTTCCAGCACAAGTGCTTTGGCGGTATCGTGCTCTACTGCGGATAAAATTTCTTTTTTTGTGATTGTGCCAACTGTTTCCAATATGTTTTTGCTTGTCATATTCACAAATTTAAATACTTAGAATGTTTGCGAAATTATGCAAATTTGAAAATCTGAACAAATTTTTATTTTATTTAACAAGCGCTGAAAGCCCGGTTTTTACAAGGATATTTTAGATTACTGTCCGATCTTTGATTCAACCAACTCATATTGCGTTTAGGCTGAATGTCCTGGCTGTTTTGTACCCATTTTCAGTGTGTGCTATGGTGCAGCATTCATGATAAAGATCATGTTCCAGGAAAAGAATATATCCATGTTCTTCGGCTTCTGCGAAAAACTGCTTTTTCTCTTCAAGGGTTTTGAGTGGGTTGATGTCGTAAGCCATTATGTAGGGTAGGGGAATGTGTGCAGTTGAAGGTAGCAAATCGGCCATAAATACGATGGTTTTGCCATCATGGTGAATATGAGGGATGATTTGTCCACGGGTATGTCCATGGAAAAACCTGATCTCAATGCCCGGGAATAACACGCCTTCATTTTCGATAAGGCGAAGCCTGCCGCTTTCCTGCATCGGTAAAAGGTTTTCTTTTGGATAAGACGGTTTCTCCCGGTCGTTGGGATTAATGGCCCATTCCCATTGTTCTTTGCCAGCCCAGTAGGTGGCGTTGGGAAAGGTAAGTTCATAGCCTGTTTTGTCGGCATTCCATTTCACGCTGCCGCCCACATGGTCGAAATGCAGGTGTGAGTGCAGCACATCGGTAATATCTTCAGGGGCAACACCTGTTTCCCGCAGCGACTTTTCCAGCGAGTGGTTACCATTGAGGAGAAAATGGCTGAAGAATTTTTCAGATTGTTTGTCGCCAATCCCGCTGTCGATCAGGATTTTGCGGTCGCCTTTTTCCACCAGCAGGCACCGCATGGCCCAATTGCAGAGATTGTTATTATCGGCGGGGTATTGTTTCTGCCACAGCGTTTTGGGCACCACGCCAAACATGGCCCCACCGTCGAGTTTAAAATTTCCGGTATGTATGGGTGTTAGTTTCATGGATTTATCCTCACTTCCTTCGATGTCATTTGCCTCCCTGCGGTCGGCGTTATTTTTCGTCACCCTTTCACTTCGTCTCATTTTCACATTACTGAACTTCTGCGCTTTGCTCTCCGCGCTAAGCGCTAAGCCGCTTCGCTATTTCACCCTTCTCACCTCTCACCTCTAACTTCATCCACCGTAGCTTCAGCGAAGGTGGGCTATTCCCCCTGACCCAGCGAATAGGCCCTTACGCCGTTGATGTTATAAAGATTTTCTGTTTTGATGAAATCCAGTCCGTCATCACGAATTTCAGTAAGCAAAGTCAGGATATCCTGTGGGGTGATTTTCCCTTCTATTTCGGGTTTGCCCTTTATGTTTTCTTTTGAAACAAACCGGCAGCGCCAGTGATCAGTGCAGAAAGTTTCCGGTAAACCGTCAGGATAAACTTTCACCCCGCGGTTGGTGATCATCTTCAGTCTCAGGTTGGATTTGGTGAGGGCTGAAAGTTGCTTGCCAAGTACGTCAGGGTTTCGGCCGCTTTCCGACCAGTCGATAAATACGTCAACGCCCAGGAGTTCTTTTTTGGCGGGTGGGGTAGGTGTTGAACTGATCCGGATGCGGCTGTCGCCTTCCTTGAATTTTACGGGTTCCAGATCGAAGGGTTCTTTACCAAGTCTGTTGATAATTTCACCGGCAAACTCCATGGTGCCCACACGCTTGTAACTGAGATCGGTCCTGAAAATATCGCCGGTGTGATAGCCGTCTTCCAGGGTTTTGAGCCAGGCGTTGGCGATGAGCTCGGCAGTCTTGTTATCGCCAATGTGCACCAGCATCATTATAGCGGCATTTATGAGTCCTGAAGGGTTGGCCAGGTCTTTCCCGGCAATATCGGGCGCGGAGCCGTGAATGGCTTCAAACATCCCAAAATCAGTACCTATATTTGCCGATCCGCCCAGGCCAACTGATCCGGCCACCTGGGCGGCAATATCCGAAATAATGTCGCCATAAAGATTTAGCGTAACAATCACATCAAAGGTTTCGGGGCGTTCCGCCAGCAGGGCAGAACCGATGTCGATAATTTTATGTTCGGTTTCAATTTCCGGGTATTCTTTGGCAACCTCATCAAAGGTACTGTGGAACATGCCATCAGTGTGTTTCATGATGTTGTCCTTGGTCATGCAGGTCACCCTTTTGCGGTTGTTGGCACGCGCATACTCAAAGGCATAACGGATGATGCGTTCGCTTCCGGGTTTTG
>JAGYLT010000138.1 GCA_018400545.1 Bacteroidales bacterium | reverse complement strand
AATTGGTAATGCCTCCCATCGGAGCACCCCAGATCACAGATCAACCATTACCGATTGAAGATTTAAGATCGCTAAACCCAACTTTGATCCAAAGAATACCGAACAAAGAACACCGAACACGGAACACGGAACAACGAACACCAAACACCGAACACCGAACACCAAATACCGAACACCGAACAACAATCACCCTCACTGTTTCCGGCGAACCCATACCCCCCGGTTTCACCATCGATCTGTTGGCCGGCTGGAACCTCATTGCCTACTGGCCCGAGGAAACCACCACCCCCGAAGAGGCTTTTGCCGACTTGATTACGGCAGGAGTCCTCGAAATCGTAAGTGGCTACGAGCAGGGCGGCCTCATATTCGATCCCAATGGATTGCCCTTCCTGAATACCCTCACCGAAATTAAAAATGGCTTTGGCTATTGGGTGAAAGTGAGTGAGGATCATCCCGGATTTTCATATCCTGAAAACTGGAAGTGTGGCGACCTTTTATCTGATGAGCGTGATGGGCAATCCTACCAAACTGTACAAATTGGCGAACAATGTTGGATGGCTGAAAATCTGAACATTGGAACCCGGATTGATGGAGTAAATGACCAAATAGACAATGGGATAATCGAAAAATATTGCTACGATGATGATGAAGCCAACTGCATTACCTACGGTGGTATTTACCAGTGGGATGAAATGATGCAGTATGAAAATATTGTTGGCAGCCAGGGAATTTGCCCTGAAGGCTGGCACCTTGCTACTGATCAAGAGTGGAAAACCCTTGAAGGAAATGCAGACAGCCAGTACCCCGCTGGTGATCCTGAATGGGATAATTATGTAAGACGTGGCTTTGATGTGGGGAAAAACCTTAAAGCAGCAACAGGTTGGGATTACAACGGAAATGGTGCAAACATCTACAGTTTTACTGCTAAAGCAGGAGGAATGCGAAAAGATGACGGAACATTTTTTGGCATTGCTTATACAACTCATTACTGGACATCAACAGAAACCCAATCAACAAAAGCATTTTTTAGAAAATTAGAGAGTGAGAACGATCAATCATATTATTACTACACAACAAAAAATGTTGGTTATTATGCTCGATGTATTAATGATTCACTTTTTGTTCAGGAAAACCAGCCTCCCGCCCCACCCAACACCCCATCACCCGCTCACAACGCACAGGGCCAGCCAGTTGAAACCAACCTTTCCTGGGATTGCAGCGACCCGGAAGAAGACCCTTTGACGTATAATCTCTATTTTGGAACCTCATCTAACCCACCGCAGGTCGCAACAGGCCAGAGCGAAACCACCTGGGATCCGGGCACACTGGATTACAGCACCGAATATTTCTGGAAGATTGTGGCACATGATAATCAGGGTAACGTGACCGAAGGGCCGGTATGGACGTTTACCACCGAAGCAGCTCTCTGGCAATGTGGTGAACCGCTCATTGATTCCCGCGATGGCCAATCCTACGAAACCGTGCAAATTGGCAACCAATGCTGGATGGCTGAAAATCTGAACATTGGAACCCGGATTGATGGAGTAAATAACCAAACTGATAATGAAACCATCGAAAAGTATTGCTATAATGACGATCCAGCAAATTGCAATGTATACGGGGGCCACTATCAGTGGGACGAAATGATGCAATATTCCACAATGGCAGGAGTACAGGGTATTTGTCCTGACGATTGGCATATTCCAACTGATCTTCAATTATCAGTACTTACTGATTATGTGGGTAGTAGACAGGATTGGATATGCAATAATACGGTGGACTATGTTGCAAAATCATTGGCATCTGCCACCTTTTGGAGTTATGCCACGAATTGTTCATGTTGTGTTGGAAATGATTTGAATACAAATAATATGTCAGGATTTTCTTTTCTTCCGGGTGGATATTTCTTTAATGGATATTATTTGAATAAAACAATAGCAGGGCATTTGTGGTCATCTACATTGAAGGAAGGAAATGGCGCATGGAGTAGAACATTTGACTATTATGACCCCCAGGTTTATCGTGGCTATGATTATCTGTCATGGGGGTTTTCAGTTCGCTGCATAAAGGATTAAAAGAACTTTAAGTGTATAGTAAATTAATGTACCTAACTATAAACCTGTTAGACCGAATCACTAATTTAACATATTACAAAATGAAATATCTAAAAAATAAAGTCAAACTCTTTCTTCCATTGGTTAGTATATTGATTTTGTTAATGCCTTTACAAGCACAAAACATACAACAGATCACCAACTCAAATGATGAACTCACCCTCACTCCCGGATGGAACCTCATCTCCCTCGATGTAATCCCCGATACGGCCACACCCGAGGTCGTCTTCGGGCCACTCATCACCGCCGGGCAACTCGAGATTGTAACCGGTTTCCAGAACCAGATCGGTGTGTTTTTCGATCCCAACGGTCTGCCTTTTTTGAACACGCTCACTGAACTGGTTCCCGGCGAGGGCTATTGGGTGAAAATTACGGATGGGAAAAACAGCCCATCAGATGATGCGTCCAATGTAACAGGTTATTCCGGGGACATGATCCCAAGAAACCCTATCGAAAACCTTCCGTCTGAAGCTATTCCTCCGTTTGGGTTTACAAACTTTAAAAACATAAACCTTTATTCTAATCATGACAAGGGCAAAAAACCTGGTTCAGATAAAAATCGCGATCATACAAGCCTCACCATTATGGGTGAAGAAATACCAAACAATTTCTTTTTTGATCTGAAATCCGGCTGGAATTTAGTTGCCTTTTGGCCTCAGGAAACAATTACACCCGATTCGGCTTTCGGACTAATCATCATGGCCGGCGTGCTCGAAATGGTAACTGGATACGAGCAAGGGGGTCAGTTTTACGATCCCAACGGCCTCCCATTTTTAAATACACTCAATGAGGTTAAAAATGGATATGGCTATTGGCTTAAGCTTAGTGCAGATTATGAAGGGTTTTCCTATCCATATTCACAGAATTGGGAATGTGGCCAATTTTTTCTGGATGTGGATGGAAATTCGTATCAAAGCATTTTGGTTGGTAATCAATGCTGGATGGCGGAAAATCTTAAAACAACAAAATACGCTACCGGGCAGCAAATTTATAATGCAGGTATTGATCCATCTCTGTGGAAAAATGATACTACAGGTGCTTATGCCTGGTTCAACAACGATAGTACCTGGAAAGAGATTTATGGTGCATTGTACAACTGGTATGCGGTAAATAATCCTGCTGGTTTATGCCCTGATGGGTGGCATATACCCGACCACAATGAATGGACGCAACTTGAACAATATCTTTGTAACTATATGGGTAATATTAATTGCGCCATTCATTTTCCCTATGATAATGCCACAACAGGATCTGCCGGGACAAACGAAGGGTCAGCGTTAAAATCGTGTCGGCAGGAAAACTCCTCCATAGGTGGTGCGTGCAACACAGCAACTCATCCTAGATGGGATAGCAATACCTTCTTTAATGGCACTGATAATTTCAATTTCTCTGGCACACCCGGAGGTAATAGAACCAGTGATGGCGAAAACTTCTATAATTTGGGGAAGATATCAAGGTGGTGGGCATCCTCAGAAAAAACAAATTCCCAAGGCTGGAACAGAGGACTATCTTTCAACCAAAGTAATATTGCAAGAGCAGCAGCAGACAAAACTTCTGGTTATTCAGTCAGATGCTTAAAAAATAAATCCAGTTCTCAAGTTTCTGTTCCAGAAGTTTTAACACAAGAAGTTACATCCATAGAAGCATCCACTGCAACTTCGGGAGGAGATATAATTGATGATGGTGGTGAGCCTATTTTGCAAAGGGGAGTGGTTTGGAGCACAACTGAAAATCCTACAATTGAAGAAAATGAAGGGATCACGATGAGTGGTGAAGGATGGGGAACGTTTAGCACTTCCCTGACATCACTGGAACCAAACACCGCTTATTTTGTCAGGGCTTTTGCATCCAATAGTATTGGAATTTCGTATGGTATGCAATTAAGCTTTACAACAATTCCGGCAACTACTCCAATAATTGAAACCCGGATAGTCAATCAGGTTTCCATAAATTCTGCTTTTTCAGGAGGTGAAATCACCAATAACGGAGGCTTACCAATATTGACCCAGGGATTGGTATGGGATACCCTGGAAAACCCTACCCTTCAAAATTATTCAGGATTCTCTTTTCTGGCGGTTGATACAAATAATTTTGGCGGACAGTTATTTGGCTTAATTCAAAATACCGGTTACTATGTAAGTGCCTTTGCAACAAATGATGAGGGAACTGCATACGGAAACCAATGGCAATTTATAACCCTTCCCGGCAGTCCTTGTCCGGGCATTCCGGTCGTAACAGATGTTGATGGAAATGCATACAATACGGTTTTGATCGGTCAGCAATGCTGGATGAAAGAAAACCTCAAAGTAAAGAATAATCCTGATAGTAGTCCAATAAACCGTAGATGCTATGAAGATGATTCACTGAATTGTAATTTATACGGAGGGCTATACAGTTGGTACACTATAATGAATGGGGAACAGGCAAGTAATTCCAGCCCCAGCGGAGTTCAGGGTATTTGTCCGGATGGATGGCATTTGCCCAGTAAAAAAGAATGGAGACAAATGCTTGTAACCATAAACAATGGTGGCAATTCAGGGGGTGAAATTATTAAATCCTGTCGACAGGAAAACTCAACCCTGGGTGGTACTTGTCAGCAGGAGGAGCACCCAAGATGGAATTATTACAATCCTTCAAATGTTGGTTATGACGATGTTGGTTTCTCCGGCTTGCCGGGTGGTTATTTTGCCTATTATGTTTCGTTATATAATCATCTCGGTAAAACGGGATGTTGGTGGACCACCAGTTCTTCAGCATCATCCGGAAAATACCATGCATTTCAATTAGATTATAATCACGCATTGGTTATATATGACAGCGTTAATGACGCAAGTGGAATGTCGGTAAGATGCATTAAAGATCCCACTGACCCCGGAGTGCTACCGGTTGTTACAACAATGACCACAACCCAAATCACCCAGAATTCGGCACTTTGCGGCGGAGAGGTTTCGATTGGGGATGGATATGCTGTTACCAGTCGCGGGGTTTGCTGGAGCACCTCACAAAACCCAACCACTTTAGATGAAATGGGAACAAATGGTTTTGGAACCGGTAACTTTGAGTGCCTTCTTGAAGGCCTCACGCCAAACACAACATATTATTTAAGGGCGTTCGCCGAAAACAGCGCCGGCACAGCTTATGGCGGACAGGTCCAATTTACAACCAATAACGCAGGTTCATCATGTCCTGGGGTGCCAACCGTTACAGATGCTGATGGAAATGTGTACAATACAGTCCTCATTGGGAATCAATGCTGGATGGCCGAAAACCTAAAAACCACAAAGTATAAAAATGGTGTCGGTATTGCATTTCCGGGAAGTAATAACAATGCTTGGGAAACAAATACAAGCGGTGCATATGCCTGGTATGAAAATAACATTTCATGGAAAAATATATATGGGGCGCTCTACAACTGGTATGCAGTTACCAATTCAAATGGCATTTGTCCCACAGGGTGGCATGCACCGGACAAGGCTGACTGGATTCAGCTGACGAGTTTTGTTAACGAAACCAACGGAGGGGAGCAATTGAAGAGTTGCCGGCAAGTGAATTCGCCTCTTGGAGGACAATGCAATACCGATGTTCATCCCCGTTGGGACTTTGCAAATGGGTATTTTGGCACAAACGATTATGGCTTTAATAGCATTCCCGGCGGACAAAGGCATGCCAACGGAAACTATATGTATCTTGGAACAAATGGTAAATATTGGTCATCGGATGAGGCATCTTCTACCATGGCCTGGCATTCGATATTCAGGTATAATAGCAGAATAATCTTCCTTCAGGATCTTTTCAAATCATCAGGGTTTTCGGTAAGATGTATTAAAAACAATACAACCAGTCCGGATGTACCGGATGTTTCAACCGGATCGGTTTCTGAAATATCCACTGTAACGGCCAAAGTATCGGGCATAATACATAGCGATGGCGGAGCCGGCGTAACAGAAAGGGGCTTAGTCTGGGATATTTCACCAGAACCAACCATTTACAATTCTCAAAAAGAATCAGGATATGGAACAGGAACATTTTACTGTACGCTGGAGGGGCTAAACCCAAACACGTCATTTTATGCGCGGGCCTATGCCATCAATGAAGCCGGAATAGCTTACGGGCAATCCATACAATTTACTACCCTCAGCGTAAATGGTGGTCAATCATGCCCGGGTGAAGAAACCGTATTAGATATTGATGGCAATATGTATAATACGATTCTGATTGG
>JAGYLT010000137.1 GCA_018400545.1 Bacteroidales bacterium | reverse complement strand
CGCGACCCGGTGATTGAATTCATCGACACACCGGAGGATATCCGCGACAAATACCAGTACTTTACCGAAGCCGGCATGCAGAAGGTGAGGAAGTACGGATATGAAAAGCCTTTTAAAACACTTGAGGACGGTGTGGAAGACTACGTACAAAACTATCTCTCAACCAAAACTTATCTTTAAAATCAGATGATACCAAAGACCATAAATACTTTCCTGATCATGGCCACGATCGTGGCATTCTTTTCCGGTTGCGATAAAACCGACAAATGCCACGACATCGACTGTTCCACCCCTCCGCAGCCGTTTATTTTCAACATCGTGGATGCGTCCACCGGTGATAATGTTTTCGCCACGGGAACATTCAACAGGGATGACGTGGAGGTGTACGATGAAAATGATCGTTGGGAAAACCACCGGTTCGACAATTATTTGGATACCAACTACCTGGTCCTGCCCGAAATCGGCTGGGAAACCGAACGCACAGCGTATACCATCCGTCTGGGAGAAGAAAAGGAAATAAACCTTATACTCGACATGCAGGAGCGCCACGAAAACTGCTGCACATTTTTCAGTGTCGAAGACTTCGGTATCGAAGATTATCCCTGGTCGGAGATTGATTCGACGGGGGTGATAAGGGTGGAGATTTGAGGATAGAGGACAGATGGTAGAGGGTAGAAGTTAGAGGTTAAAGAATGGGTGTTGGAGGTTGAATGCCACATGATTGATCTTGTTTACCCTGAAAAGCAGGTGTGATTATTTCCACTGTCGTTTCTTTTTGATGACAGGGTTATTATCGTTTTTTTTTGTTTTCTCCTGCCAGCTTTTCTTATCAGGATTCCAGGGTATTTTTGGCTAAACTTTCCCGGTATCCTATCAGCTACCGAAACAAGTAAAAAAACATAGTCAATTTTATCTTTCGTTCGCTCAGATTGTTTATCAAAAAAATGACTTTGGGTCATTGCATGAATTCGCAGGAATTCATTTCACTCCTCATCCACAAACAAATCTCCGGCAATCCTGTCGGCGAAGAGTTTTCCCTTTTGGGTAAGGAACACTTTATCACCAACACACTTTAGGAGGTCTGTATTCCGATAAGCATCCAGTGAATTATTGATTCTGGCGGCCATCTTTTCTCCAAAATCCCTTTCCATCTTTACCAAATCCATACCCCACATGGTTCTCAGTGAGGTCATGATGTATTCGTTAAGGCGCTGCGCCCGGGTAAGCACTTCACACTGAAAATCCGGTTTTCCTTTTCCGATGGCTTCGATATAACCTTTGATGGAAGCCACATTCCACTGCCTGGAAATCCCGTCGAAAGAATGCGCCGACGGGCCTATGCCCAGGTATTTTTCACCGGACCAGTACGCCGTGTTGTGCCGGGCATATTTTCCCGGGAGGGCCAAATTGGAGATTTCGTAATGCTCATAGCCGCGCTCACCCAAAAACTCCGTCATCATCAAGAAATGCCGTTCCGCCGTTTCATCGTTTACCGGACGGTATTTCCCTTTTCGGATAAACAGATCGAGGGCAGTTCCCGGCTCCACGGTAAGTGCATAGGCTGAAATGTGGGGCACTTTTTGGGCGACGGCCCATTGCAGATTGGCCAGCCATTTTTCATCCGTAAGCGTGGGGAAGCCATAAATAAAATCGATGCTGAGATTCTCAAACCCAAAGCTGCGTGCCAGCTCCACGGCATTTTTCGCTTCTGCACCGGAATGCACCCGGTTGAGGTATTTCAGGTCGGTGTCGTGCAGAGATTGCAAACCAATACTCAGGCGGTTCACTTGTGTTTGCTTCAGTTCCTGCAGCCAGTCTTCATTGATGTCGTCGGGATTGGCTTCTACGGTAATTTCCGGATCGGGATTCAGGCCAAACAGCTTTTCGGCGGTTTCGATGATCAATTGGAGTTTTTTCGGTGCATAAAGCGAAGGCGTTCCGCCACCAAAATAAATCGTATCCAGTTTTTCGCCATTCAGATAATTTCGTTGCAAATGTATCTCATCCATCAAAGCCTTATGTATCTCATCACGATACTTGCGGGTGGCCAGGGAGAAAAAATTGCAGTAATGGCATTTTTGCCGGCAAAAGGGTATGTGGATGTATAGCCCGGCCATGCCTTATTTGATGTGCTTGCGGAGCGTGATGCGGATGGTCGTTCCCTTGTCGATTACCGATGATCTGACAAAGATTCTTCCGTTGTGATAATTTTTAATGATCCGTTCGGCCAGCGACAACCCGAGGCCCCAACCGCGTTTTTTGCTCGTATAACCGGGATGGAATACGCTTTTGAATTTGGATTTCGGGATGCCCTTTCCGGTGTCGGTCAGATCGATATGCACAAAGCCGTTTTCTTCGGCAATATCCACTGAGAACTTCCCACTTGAACCCATGGCATCCACAGCATTTTTGGCTACGTTTTCGATGACCCATTCAAAAAGATGAAGATTCACCGGAGCATAAATACCAATGTCCAGGTCGGGATTGATCTCATATTTAATTTTCCTGGATGTCCGGGTTTTGAGATACGAAATGGAATTGTGTACCACCTCCACGATATTTTGAGATGTAAGTTTGGGTACGGATCCGATCTTGGAAAAGCGCTCGGTTATCTTTTCCAGCCGATCCACATCCTTCGACAACTCGCCCAGCGCTTCATTTTGCTGGCCTTCCATTTTCATGATTTCAATCCATGCAATCATCGAAGATAGTGGTGTACCGAGCTGGTGTGCGGTTTCCTTGGCAAGCCCCACCCACACCTGGTTTTGCTCGGAGCGCCGTGCCGTACTAAACATGAGATATCCCACCAAAAGAAAAAAGGCGATGATCCCCAACTGGAAAACCGGATAAAATGTGAGCTGTGTTAACAAGTAGGAGCCCCGATAAAAAATGTAGCTTTTTCCCTGGTCGGCCAGGGTGATCTCAAGCGGCGGGTTGTCGCTCTCCATATCGCGAATGGCCTCTGCCAGTTTTGTTGAATCATTAATCACATCCGGTTCCATATTTCCGGAAGCACGCACATTTTTTTTGGAACTGTCGGTTACGATCACCGGCACCGAAGCAGCATTAATCACAACTTCGTCGAAAAACGAGCGCACCAGATCGTCCAGCACATCCCGGAGTTCTGTGTATAATCGGGAATCTTTATAATAAAGATAGTTTTTACGGTTCATGTAATATCGTGCCTCGATGGGCGGATATTTGGTGAACTCTTCCTTCAGTTTGCCGTCGAGGTAAATCACAGTGTCTTCATCAAAATCCACATTATTAGAACTAACAATCCTTCCATCTTCCTCGGTGAGAATTAACGGAATATTTTGATTGGAGCGGATGATATTTACGTAAAAGGTAAGATCAACATCCGGGTCTTCCGTTTTGATGAGTTGTTTGTACGCCTCTGCCAGCAGTTCCACGCGCTTGCGGTCTTCCTGCCTGATCTGCTCGAAAAAACCCTCGATGTAAGTAACCAGCTTGGTTTTGCTCTGGATGGCATCGGCCCAGATGCGGATGTTTTTCTTTTCCTCTCTGGCCACCTTGTTCACAATGATGTTGGTGTACCACATCGACCCGGCGACAATCGCAAGTGCTGCAGCGAGCAAAAACAGCTTCCACTGTCGTTTCCTGGCGTAAATATTCAAGATTTCCCTGTTTTAAAAATAAAGGGATTTAACGCCAAAAGGTGGGGGATATTATTGTAGGGATTCTTGTGAGATATACGATCTAATGCTGGAGCGATGCAATTGGGTATAGCCGGTTATTTTGTTATTATTGGTCTTTAGGGTTCATTTGCCTTACCTATCGAAGTTTTTCACTTCCGCTTCTTCAGATACAAATAATCCAGATAGTACAGCAGCTTTACCGAGAGGCTGTTATCCGCCGGGGAATCGAGTGGATTGGGAATTTTATCAAAAAAGCGATCGGTGATTTCCGACTGGTTGCATGTGAGCACAGTCCTTTTCCGGGCAACTATTTGATAACGTGGCCATCCCATAATTCTTTTAAGAATTTGCGGTAAGGCATGATCCGTATTTTGTCAACTATTCTTTCTTCCCGGACATTTGCTACAACAAAAGATAATTTTGGGGTAAACTCTTCATTAAAAGCCTTTAATGATAACAGATCTTTCTTTTCGATGTTTGTTGCTCCTTTTACTTCAATTGCCACCTCTCCGCCGCCCAGTATAAAATCCACCTCCAGCCCTGATTTTGTTCGCCAGAAATCTATCTTATAGTCAATATCGGAGTAGGAACGGTGCGCTGCAAGTTCCATAAAAACAAAATGTTCAAATGCTTTACCAAATAATTCACCCTTTTCTTCAGGGATGAATCTTTTGGTAATCGCACCCGCTAACCCAACGTCAAACAAATAAAACTTCGGTGCTTTGGTAATAACTTGCCTGGTTTGCCTTTTTTTAAAAGGTTCGACAAATGTTCCCATCAAAGTATCAACAAGTATTTGGTAATATTCTTTTACTGTTCTTGAATCCACACCACAGTCGCGGGCAATATTCGAGTAATTGGTCAACTCACCGTGAGAATATCCCAGGGCATCAAAAAAGCGTGAGAATGCCGGGATATTGCGGGTTAAACCTTCGGCAAATACTTCTTCTTTCAAATAGTCATGAATGTAGGCCTTTAAAGATTTATTGTACTGTGATTGCTGATAATGGGCCGGGATAAGGCCCCTGTTCAATACCGTTAACAGTTCCCAATCACTTAGTTCAGGGCTTACTAACGGAAACATTTCATACCGCCAGGCCCTTCCGCCCAATAAATTTGCCTTTCCTCTTTTAAGCTTTCTGGCACTCGACCCGCACAAAATGAATCTTAAGCCTTTATTCTCAATTAACCAATGCACTTCATCCAATAGTTTTGGTATTTTTTGCACTTCGTCGAGAATGATTGGATTTTGGAGTGTTTCTTGATCTTTTGCTAACAGTTGCTCCCGTAATAACTGTGGTTTCATCGAAAACTCAAAGAAAATATCTGTATTCAGGAAATCATATTTTACACTGTTGGGGAAGTGCCTTTTAAGATATGTGGATTTTCCGGTTTTACGTGGCCCCCATAAAAAAGCTGACTGTCGCTCCGGCAGATCAAGATTTAGAATTCGCTGATAAAATTGCATGTTACTGCGAATTAGTATAACTATTTCGGAAAACTATGCAAATTTAGTAATTTTTTTTAAGTCATGATGATGTAAGTTTCCATCATCTCCGCTTCTTCAGATACAAATAATCCAGGTAATACAGTTTTACGGAGAGGCTGTTATCGGGCGGGGAGTCGATGGTATTGCGCAGGTTGTCGAAAAACTTATCGGTGATCTCTGACTGGTTGTAGGTAAGCACGGCATTTTTCCAGGCCACGGCCAGCTCGCTGCCGGGCGCAAATTCCCATCGCAGGATCATGTCGATGTTGAAGGCGTTGTAATTGAAATCGTTGTTTTCAGCATAACCGGTATTTCCCAGGCCACCATCCTGCTCCAGCAGATAAAATTCATCGTACCTTGCCAGCAGCCAGTAGTGTCGCAACCTGAAATCCAGCGCCAGCAGGTTGTTGAAGATATACACCGTGGAAAACACATTTTCAACGGTTTGCAGATCGCGGCTGCCGAAAATGATCTCCTCCTCACCATCAACCTGAAGGTTATCCACAAATCCGATATCATTGTTATCTTTTTCGTAAAATGCATTTAGCTTAAAAGTCAATTTGTCATTGACACGCCAGCGTGGAGATGCACTCAGGTACCACTCAAACTGGTCATATTTCTCTGACCGGTCCATACCGGCCCGGGCATCCACGATGAAGGCCTTTCGGTAATCCGGCGAAAGAAAACCGCTTAGTTCCCAGGAAGCCGGTTCAACAAATTTCCTGCCCTCGGTGCGTGGTTCAAAAAAGTCGTTCCGGTCCACCGGCAACACACTAAAGTTTAATCCCAATGTCAGCCGGTTTCTAAACGTTGCCCTGGAACTTCCGTAAAAACCAAACTCCACAAACTCTCGCGGATTGTACAACTGCTGGTGCCAAACCGAAAAACTATTGTACCACCAAAGCAGTTTCCAGAAAGGATCGTAGAAATTATAATTGAATTCGACGGCATGGGTAAGTTCATTATTTACATCCAGGTAGCCCAGGTCATTCGGATCATACTGATCATCCTCCACATAGCGGGTAGCCTCAAACCTGAAACGGCCACTGGTTTTTGCCAGCGAAAAATTGTAAGCCATTCCCAGCTCCGGCCTGGCCGACTGGCTGTATTTTTGGCTTAGATTAAACTTCCCATCAATGGAGTAGGTAGAACTTTTATTAAAAAACTGGAACTCGGTTCCGGTTACGTTGGCGGTA
>JAGYLT010000136.1 GCA_018400545.1 Bacteroidales bacterium | reverse complement strand
TCAAACTGGTAAAAACCAGGTTCAGATTTTTTTCCTTGGCACGCTGCAAAAATAATGGCACCATTTGTTGGATAAAACCGTTCAACTCAAATTCTTCTGTTTTGGCCTGCATCACATTGGCCTCGATTTCAGATAGATCGATTACGAGGTTGAATGTATTTAACAGCCTGTTTCCTCCCTGCACAATGTAGCCGGCCATTTCGCGCAATTCATAATCTTCAAGGTCGCGCTCAAGCATCTCGGCAAATCCGATAATGCTATTGAGCGGAGTTCGCATTTCGTGGGACATCTGGCCAAGGAATGCTGTTTTGAGGCGATCGCTTTGTTCGGCTTTTAACCTGGCCTCAATCATTTCATCGCCGGTTTTTTTGCGGATGATCGTATTGGCAATGATTTGTCCGGTAAGCATAAAAGCATTGATGGTTTCTGTGTCCCATTCCATTTTCTTGCTTGTAGCATCAAAGCCAATAATCCCCAGAAAATGCCCCCCGACAATGAGCGGGATATTTATGAAGGATTTAATATCCAGCATCATGAGAACCTGCCGCATATTTTTGTTTTCAGGCGTGTCGGGAATTTCATCAAGATGGCTGATGATATATTCCCCCCTTTTTAGGGTATCGATAAAATCTTCAAAATCAGAAACCAAAAAATTATCAAGAATTCCCTTGTGTGGCTTATATCCCGGTTTGCAATATTCGTTGGTCAGCACCAATTGGGTTTCCGTATTGTTGATTTGAAAAACATAGCCCCGCTCTGTAGCAGTAAATTCTCCAACAAATTGAAGGGCTTTGTTTATGGCAATTTCAATTTCGTTGAGGTCAATCTTGATGAATTCTGATGAAATCTGGCTGATGAACTGGATAAACTCAATCCGTTTTTTTAGCAGTGCTTCCGACTTTTTACGCTGGCTGATGTCTCTCACAAGAAGGAGAATGGCCGGTTTATCAAAAAAAGTTATTGTCGCCCCCCGAATTTCAACTGGGATTTCGTTTCCGTTGTGTTGCTTACTATACGACTCGATGAAGTGATATTTGCCTGTACGCCAAAACGAAAACTCCTTCTTTACAGCGTCTTTTAATTTATCCGGAACCAAATCGGTAACATGCAAACCAATGAATTTATCCCTGGGAATTCCATTCAGTTCACAAGCCATTTTATTTACGTCCAGCACATATCCATCCAGGTCGTAAACAAATATGCCATCCGGCGACTGGTGAAACAGCGACTTAAAGTTCTGATTTACGCCCGAAATTTTTTGCTCCATACTTTCGCGTTCAAGCGCTGAAGTAAAAATATCTGCAACGGTATTGAGCAGTTGAATTTCACTGGCATTCCACCTGCGATCATAATTACATTCGTCATAACCAATAAAACCCCACCAGGTGCCATTCTGAAAAATTGGTGTGATGAAAATTGAAATAATGCCCTGTGCTTCCAGAATCATGCGTTCGTTTTCAGGCAAATCCTTAACCAAACCTTTGTAAACCTTACCTGCCGAAAGAATTTCGATAAGCCGGCCAAGGCCGTTTTCGCGGTAATAAAGCCTTTCCAGCACCGGGTTATCAATCTCAGGCTTCACAACATCAGCAGTCCATTCCCATTTTTGCGTCATGTACAATTCATCGGATTCATCCCTGAAATTCTGAAAAACATATACACGGCTCACCTTTGCAGATTGCCCGATGTGTTGCAAAACATCACCGATTTCGGTTTGCCAGTCTTTGGATTCCAAAAACCGGGCTGCAGTAATGCTGATGGCTTCCAGCAAAGCATCCCTGTCAAGCAGTTCCTGCTGCGATTTTTTAAAGCTGGAAATATCCCTGATTGTAAATGCATGGCAGGAGGTTCCGTTTAACCGAACAACCCTGGTAAACACCTGAGCACTAAAGGACTGGCCTGTTGATTTCACAGCTTCCACTTCCAATGCACGCTCCGCCGGCGAGCGAAGTGCTTCCTGAATAGCATCCTGAAAATCAGCCGCGAACAAGCCCTTTATTTCCCTGCCGCAAAAATCTTCGTAACTGTATCCAAATAATTTTTCCGAAAAAGAATTGCACGCCGCTATCCGATTGCGCTCAATCAAAAAGATAGCCTCGTTGCTTGCTTTCAGTAATAATTCGCTATTTTTTCGGCTCATCAGAAAGATTTATTTAAACACAATTATTGATTTATTTTCGAACATCAAAGTTAGAAAATTCAATTTAAATAGTTGCTGATTGTGATAAGAATTCAAATAATGCTAAAAAATCGATAACAGCCAATGGATGAATTGCATGATAACATACATTATTAAAGTTAGTTCGAAATAATCATCCAGATATTGTGATGATATTTAATAAGGTTCGATTGCTCCTTTTTTTTGAATGGGTTAGTCGGCTAAAATCTCCGGCATAAAAACACAAATATTACTTTTGTTGAAAATAGCATTGATCGCATGAAAGAAAATTCCTCACCATTCTCCCGAAAATACGTTTTTAACGATACCGCTTTTAACACCCTGATGAAAAAGCGGATTTACCATGTGCTGCTTATCGCCAGCCAGTACGATGCATTTATCCTGGAAGATGACGGCAGAATTGACGAGCAGATTTTTAATGAATATGTATCGCTTAATCTGCGCTATCCGCCACAATTTATCCAGGCCAACTCAAAGGAGGAAGCATACAAAATACTCGAGGAAGAAAACATCGACCTGGTTATATTTATGCTCAGCGCTTTTGAGGAAAAGACTTTCACAGATATCAAAGAAAATTACGAGGATATCCCCGTGGTGCTTCTTACTCCTTTCTCCCGGGAAATTTCGCTAAAGCTCGACTCCGGAAAACTAAAGGAACTGGATTATGTATTTAGCTGGCTTGGCAATGCAGACATCCTGCTGGCAATCATCAAACTGATCGAGGATAAGATGAATGTTGAGGATGATGTGATTAATGTGGGTGTGCAGGTTATTATCCTTGTGGAAGACTCGGTGCGGTTTTATTCGTCATACCTGCCCAATATTTACAAGATCATTTTCAAGCAATCGAAAACCTTTATGACCGAAGGCCTGAACGAGCACCAGAAAATGTTGCGCATGCGGGGAAGGCCAAAAATTTTATTGGCAACCACGTATGAGGAAGCCGAGGAGTTTTTCAGAAAATACAAAAATAATCTGCTGGGCATAATTTCGGATATGAGCTACATGCACAACGGGGTTCATGATAAAGAAGCCGGGCTCCAGTTTTGTCAGATGGTGAAGTCGCAGGACAAATACATGCCCATTCTGCTGCAATCATCGGATGATGGTGTGGAGGAACTGGCCAAAAAAATCAAGGTTGGGTTTATCAATAAAAACTCCAAAAACCTATCGTTGCAGCTTCGCAATTTTATCACGCAATATTTCGCTTTTGGCGATTTTGTTTTTGAGGACCCAAAAACCGGCAGGGCTCTGCTCCGCGCCACCGACCTGAAACATCTGCAGGAACTCCTTTTCGACATTCCTGATGAAACTTTTCTGTATCACATCAGCAGACATCATGTTTCAAAATGGCTGCGCGCCAGGGCACTTTTTCCGCTTGCTGATTTGTTCAAGCAGTTTCAGCCCGAGGATTTTGCCGACCTCGACGAGATCAGACGCTATCTGTATGATGCCATTGCAAAATTCAGGATGTATAAAGGAAGGGGCGTGATTGCCGAATTCCACCGCGACCAGTTTGACGAATACCTCACCTTTACGCGAATAGGTGAAGGCAGCATCGGTGGCAAGGCACGCGGACTGGCATTCCTGGATTCGATGATCAAACGAAACCATTTGATCGACCAGTACGACAACATCATCATCACCATCCCAAGGACGGTAGTGCTCGGCACAGATATTTTTGATGAGTTTATGGAGGAAAACCGCCTCTATGAAATTGCACTTTCCAACCACAGCGACCGGGAAATTCTGGATGCTTTTGTATCAGCACGACTGCCCTTCAGGATTCATGAAGATCTTTACACCTTTATTTCCGTTACCCGGAATCCCATTGCCATAAGGTCTTCAAGCCTGTTGGAAGATTCGCATTACCAGCCCTTTGCGGGAATTTATTCCACCTACATGATTCCGAACATTCCGGATGATGAACGGCTAATGATCGAAAAACTCAGCATGGCCATCAAAAGTGTTTATGCTTCTGCATTTTACAAGGACAGCAAAGATTACATGTCGGCCACGCTCAACGTGATTGATGAAGAAAAAATGGGAATCGTTTTGCAGGAAGTTTGCGGAAGAAAGTATGGCGACCGATTTTATCCCACCATTTCCGGTGTGGCGCGATCGGTGAATTTTTATCCCATCGAACCAGAACAGCCCGAGGACGGCATTGCCAATATTGCCTTTGGATTGGGAAAATATATTGTGGACGGCGGCAATACCCTGCGCTTTTCTCCCAAATATCCAAAAAAGGTTTTACAGATGGCTTCGGCGGAAATGGCCCTCACGGAAACACAACGCCATTTTTATGCCCTCGACCTGAATGCCGACAGTTTCACGGTCTGCACCGACGACGCAATCAATCTGCTGCAGCTTAGAATTAACGAAGCCGAAAAGGATAATTCACTCAAGTGGGTAGCCTCCACTTATGATTATCAAAGCAATATATTACGCGATGGCGTAAACTACAGTGGAAAGCGGTTGATTACTTTTGCACACATACTGAAACATGAAGTGTTCCCTTTGGCCGATATCCTGAAAAATGTCCTTCAAATCGGAGCGCGGGAAATGAACCGCGGAATCGAAATTGAATTCGCAGTTGATCTGAACAAACCCAAGGATCAGCCAACCATATTTAATATGTTGCAGATCAGGCCAATTGTTGATAGCAATGAAACTATTGAGGAGGACCTTGAAAAAATTCCGGAGGAGAAAACCGTCCTTACCGCCCAAAACGCACTGGGAAATGGCATTGTTAAAAACATCCACGACTTTGTGTACATCAAACCGGATAGTTTTGATTCGGCCAGAACAAAAGAAATTGCAGAAAAGATCGGGCAGCTCAACGATCAGTTTCTAACCCGGGGCGAAAATTATATTTTGGTCGGGCCGGGCCGATGGGGCTCCACAGATCCGTGGCTCGGCATACCGGTAAAATGGCCGCAAATTTCAGCCGCAAGGCTAATTGTAGAATCCGGACTGAAAAATTACCGAATCGACCCCAGCCAGGGAACCCACTTCTTCCAGAACCTGACCTCATTCAGGGTGGGTTATTTTACCATCAATCCATTTATTGACGATGGGTTTTATGACCTGAGTTATCTTGAAAAATTTGACGCCGTTTACGAGGATGAATTCATCCGGCACATCAGGTTTGAGGATCCTGTAGTTATAAAAATTGACGGCAAGAAAAAGCTAGGTGTGGTGATGAAGATGCATGAAAATGGCGAAAAGGAATAGTGCGCATTTGGAGTAAATCTGAGGCATAAAGCGTTTAATTTGGAAATGAGCAGCCGGCAGTTGCCGATCTGCGAATTCCAGACTCATATCTATAAACTCAAAACTCTATTTCCCAACAATTGCTTTCATTTGCGAAGAGATAAACCTTCCCTCACAATTTCTCACAACAAAGGTCTTAAACACTTGTTATTACTGAAATTCGAAAATTAGCGTTAACTAATTAACAGTAGCGCTGTTATTTTTTTTCAAAGTAATTTACCTTTGCCCGTTCAACGAATCAGGCGCTTTTTTTAACCTTAAACTGTTTTCAAACCGATGCTTACAAATAATTTTACAAGGCGGCATAACGGTCCGAACGACAAGGACTTACCGAAAATGCTACAAACGGTTGGCGTTGACAATCTCGACCAACTCATCGACGAAACACTACCAAAAGCCATCCGGATGCAAAAGCCACTCAACCTTCCCGATGGAATAAACGAATATGAATACATCACCCACCTCCGGGAAATTGCATCCAAAAACAAATTATTCAAAACATATATCGGGCTTGGGTATTACAACACAATTTTACCCGGTGTAATCCAGCGTAACATCCTGGAAAACCCGGGCTGGTACACGTCTTACACACCATACCAGGCGGAGATTTCGCAGGGGCGGCTGGAAGCACTACTGAATTTCCAGACCGTGGTATCCGATCTTACCGGCCTGCCCATGGCCAATGCTTCATTGCTGGACGAAGGCACCGCCGCCGCCGAAGCCATGATTATGGCATTTAACGCAAGATCAAGATCTGCCGTAAAAGCCGGGGTGGATGCATTTTTTATTTCCGAGCGGCTATTCCCGCAAACCATCGAAGTTATTAAAACACGCGCCATCCCGCTGGGCATCAAAATTATTGTTGGAGACTATCATACATTTGAATTTACAGAAAAAGTTTTTGGCGCTATCGTGCAGTATCCCGATGAACGCGGTGAAATATCCGACTTCAGGGATTT
>JAGYLT010000135.1 GCA_018400545.1 Bacteroidales bacterium | reverse complement strand
GTATGGCTATTTAAAACCTATCTTTGTTCGTTCGGATAAAATATTCTGCTTTCAGCATAAAATAGAGACTTTTAGTGGATTTTGCATGGAGTAAATCATTGCCAATGTAAATCTCCCACTACGCAAATATAATTGCAAACACCAGTAAAGAAGGCGTAAGCAATGCTTTCAAAAAATGAAATATTTAGACTTTTGGTCGAGAATTCCTCGGAGGGGCTTGCGCTGTTCGAGAACCGGGAACTGGTGTATGCATCCGAATCGATGAATAAAATTTTTGGATGTGCCGATTTCAAGAAATTCCAAAACTATCCGGATGTGCTTGCCCGGGTGCATCCCGATGATTTTCCCGCCATCGAAAAAATGTTTGCCGAAGGGATCGAAAAAAAACTCAAAACCCAGCGCTATCAGTACCGCTTTAAACGAGATGACGGCAAATATTGCTGGATAGAGAATTCGGTGACCCGCTTTTTTGATGATGCTGGCGAAAATTTTCGAAATATCATCATTTGCAGGGATATAACAGAAAAAAAGCAAACAGAAGAAGCACTGCTGGAAAGTCAGCAACTTTTTAAAAGTATCGCTGATAATACCCCTGCCTTCATTTTTATTAAAGATTTGGAAGGAAAATTTGTTTTTGTAAACAAAACATTTGAAACCGCTTTTAACACCCCCTCAAATAAGATCATCGGCATAAAGGATGAAGATCTTGCAAGTGAAGAAGAATCGAAACGATACCGCGAAAACGATCTGCAGGTCATTCAATCGGGTAAACCGGTCATTATCGAGGAAAACCTGATCCTGCCCAACGGCATGACCACGGCAATCTCCGCAAAGGTCCCCATATTCGACATCAATAATCAAGTATCGGGCATTTGCGGTATATCCACCGATATCACCAAACAAAAAAAGACGGAGCAGCAACTAACCGAACTGAAAGACAAACTCGAGCTTGCACTTCAGGTTGGGAAAATGGGTATCTGGGAATGGTATGTGGAAGGCAACAGGGTGGAATGGTATGCTGATCATGCAAAACTTTTTGGTATATCAAACGAGGAATTTGGAGGAACACCAGAGGATGTGAGAAAACGCGTACACCCTGAAGACAGGAGTAAAGGCATTGAAGCATTTAAAAAATCAATCATCGAAAATATTCCCTACGATTTAACTTTTCGTGTAATATGGCCCGACAAATCGTTGCACTGGCTTTCCTCATTGGGTAATCCGGTATTTGATGAAAACGGGAAAGCCATCAAAGTTGTGGGCATTACCCGCGATGTTACCTTAGAAAAGCAGTCGCGCGACAAAATTATCTCCCAAAACAGGGAACTCAGCCGGATTAATGCAACCAAGGATAAACTGTTTTCGATAATCAGTCACGATCTGATGAACCCGTTAAACAGCCTGCTGGGGTTTACCCAGTTGCTGAGGATGCATTACCGGAACGAATCCACGGAGAAAATAGGCCAGTATGCCGACCTGATTTCGAGATCAGCCAATGCGATGGCCGATCTGTTGCAAACCCTTTCGCAATGGTCGAAATCACAAAGACATAAAATCAAAGTCTCGCCCGGTAATATCCAACCCGCACAACTGATCATCGCTATTCACGATTTGCTGTATGCCAGTTTGCAAAACAAAAACCTGAAACTGGTGAATAACCTCAGCGAGGATCATATCTCATTTGCTGATGAAGACATGGTGAAAACAATTCTCAGGAATATCCTCACCAATGCCATAAAATTTTCACATCGGGGCGGAATTATCCAATGCTCGGGAGAAATCCGCAACGGTAATTTTGTGTTTAGGGTTTCTGATTCGGGGATGGGGATTCGGCCTGAAAAACTAAAAACTATTTTCAATATTTCCGAAAATGGTTCCGAAACCGGAACTGCCGGTGAGAAAGGTTCGGGGCTTGGATTGATTATCTGCAAGGAGCTGGCGGAACTAAATCATGGCAAAATCTGGGCTGAAAGTGAACGCGGGAAAGGCGCCGATTTTTATCTTGAAATTCCGGCTGACAAAAATTCCTGGGATACGTCAAAATTTACGCGGAATCCAGTTTCCTGACAGCCTGTGCAATCCCCCGGGCATCATAGCCACATTGCTGCCAAAGTTCCTCCTGTGTGCCCTGCCCGACAAACTTATCCGGAATACCCAGCCTGACCAGCGAAGCATGGTAATTATGCTCCACCATAAATTCCATCACTGCTGATCCCATGCCTCCGGTAATGGCCCCGTCCTCTGCCGTAACCACTTTCCCGAATTTTGTGAAAACTTCGTGCAGCAGCTTTTCATCCAGTGGTTTCAGGAACCTCAGATCAAAAACCGCCGGATCAAACCCATCCGGTTTAATCAACTCGCAAGCCCGGATGGCTTCATTTCCGATGTGGCCAATGGAGATAATGGCAATTCCGGATCCGTCCTTCACCTTTCGCCCTCTGCCAATCTCAAGCTCTTCAAAAGGCACTTTCCATTTACCAAGCGCTCCCCTGCCCCGTGGATAGCGAATCACGAAAGGGCCTTTATTTTCAAGCTGGGCTGTGTACATCATGTTTCGCAGTTCCACTTCATTCAAGGGTGCACAAATGGTAAGATTGGGAATTCCACGCAGGAAGGTTAAATCGAAAGCGCCGTGGTGAGTCGGGCCATCTTCGCCCACAACACCTGCACGGTCGAGGCAGAAAACCACATTCAGGTTTTGAAGCGCCACATCGTGGATGAGCTGATCGTATGCCCGCTGGAAGAAGGTGGAATAAATATTACAAAACGGTACAAAACCCTGGGTTGCCAAACCTGCCGAGAATGTTACCGCGTGCTGCTCGGCAATGCCCACATCAAAGGCACGGTCGGGCATCTTGTGCATCATCATATCTAATGAGCTCCCGGATGGCATGGCCGGTGTTATCCCAAGAATTTTTCCGTTTTTCTCCGCCAGCTCAATGATGGTCCGCCCAAACACCGTTTGGTATTTGGGAGGCTGCAGGCCTTTGCAGGGGTCAGCTTTCAGCATTTCACCGGTTTTCTTATCAAATTTACCAGGTGGGGCATGATATTTTGTGGGGTCTTTTTCGGCCATTTCAAGGCCCTTGCCTTTTGTGGTGATGATATGAAGCAGTTTGGGCCCGCGGATATTTTTCAAATCGTTCAGGAGCTTGGTAAGCCGCACCACATCATTACCATCCACAGGGCCAAAATACCTGAAGTTAAATGCTTCGAACAAATTGCTGCGCCGCAGGATACTGCCTTTTACGGCATTCCCCACCTGCTTTACAATGGCGCGGGTATTTTCGCCGTATTTGGTTTCACCACCCAATCCACGCCAGATTTTATTCCGGATGCGATTATATGTTCTGGAAGTGGCAATGCCTGCCAGATAATCCTTGATGGCGCCCACATTTTTATCGATGGCGATGCCGTTATCGTTAAGGATAACAAGCAGGTTTGGATTGTTGACCCCGGCGTTGTTCATGGCTTCGATGGCCATACCACCGGTCATGGAACCATCCCCGATAACGGCAATATGATGGCGGTCATTCAACCCAAGCTTTTTGGAGGCTTCGGCCATGCCAAGCGCGGCAGAAATGGATGTGGAAGAATGCCCCACGCCAAAGGCGTCATATTCGCTTTCCGAAATTTTGGGGAAACCGCTGATGCCGTCTTTTTTACGATTTGTATGAAACAGGTCTCTGCGGCCGGTCAGGATTTTATGTCCGTATGCCTGATGCCCAACATCCCAGATGAGCTTATCGTCGGGGGTATTAAAAACATAATGCAGTGCCACGGTAATTTCCACAGCTCCAAGGCTGGCGCCGAGGTGGCCCGGATTTGTGGACACGGCATCAATGATGAATTCACGCAACTCAACACACAAATCTTCAAGCTGATTTTCAGCCAATTTCTTTAAATCAGCCGGTGTGTTAATCGATCCTAATAATCCCCCGGAAATTTTATCCTTATCCAATGTTTAACTTCTGTTTTACCTGGTCAGCCTGCAAATTTATAATAATCCAAGTTCCAGCCTGGCTTCTTCCGAAATCATATCCTGATCCCACGGCGGGTCGAAAGTGATTTCCACATCGGCTTCTTCAACACCCTCTGCCATCTCAGCTTTTTGTTTCACCTCCATGGGAAGCGATTCTGCTACCGGGCAGTTCGGACTGGTGAGTGTCATGACAATTTTCACCTTGTTATCATCCAGAACTTTAACCTCGTAAACCAGGCCCAGTTCAAAAATATTTACAGGTATCTCAGGGTCATACACGGTTTTGAGCTGTTCGGTAACCGCATCTTTTATCGATTTTGAATTTGTTATTTCACGCATTGTAAATGCTTTTCATGTTAATCAATAACTTTTCTTCCTGTTCAATCCTTTGGTATTATTCTGACGAAGGGAAACTAAAATTATTACAATTCATATTTTGTAACATCCTCGCCGGGCAGTTCAAACGTAAGATTCTTTAAAAAGTTTACTGAAGCCCGGATATCGTCGTACATGACCTTGTCTTCATCAATAAACTTTACGTGTTCGCGGTATTGCGAAACGAAATGCTCGATATATGGTGATGATTTTGCCGGACGGCGGAACTCAAGCGCCTGAGCGGCATTAAACAATTCGATGGCCAAAACACGCTCCAGGTTTTCGAGCACACGATATGCTTTGGTGGCAGCATTGGCCCCCATACTCACATGATCTTCCTGCCCCTGTGAGGATTCGATGGTATCCACCGATGCAGGCGTGCAAAGCTGCTTGTTTTGGTTCACCATGGAGGCAGCAGTGTATTGCGGGATCATAAAACCGGAATTCAGCCCCGGACTGGCTACCAGAAAGTGTGGCAGCTCGCGTTTGCCATCCAGCAACTGGAAGGTTCGTCTTTCAGAAATGTTGGCCAGCTCGGCCATGGCGATGCATAAATTGTCTAAAGCGAGTGCCAGTGGTTGTCCATGGAAATTTCCTGCCGAAATGATCAGATCCTCATCCGGGAAGATGGTGGGATTATCAGTAACCGCATTTATCTCCATCCGGAAAACATAGGCCACATAATCGATGGAATCTTTGGAAGCGCCATGTACCTGCGGGATGCAACGGAAAGAGTACGGATCCTGCACATGTGCCTTTTTACGATGGATCAACTCACTGCCTTCCAAAAGTTTCCTGATACGGCCTGCTGTTTTGATTTGTCCCCGATGGTGCCTGATCTGCTGGATCAAATCATGAAACGGTTCGATGCGGCCATCAAAAGCATCCAGCGAAAGCGCTCCTATAATATCAGACAATCGCGAAAGCTTGAAAACCCGCAAGCAGAGATAAATGCCATAAGCACTCATAAATTGTGTTCCGTTGAGTAGCGCCAGGCCTTCTTTTGAACGCAGGTAAATGGGCTCCCAGCCCATGATTTTATTCATCTTTTCGCCGCTCATCCGTTCACCTTTGTAAAAAACTTCACCCTTTCCAATCAGCGGCAGGCAAATATGCGCCAGCGGAGCCAGGTCTCCCGAAGCACCCAGCGAGCCCAACTGATAAACCACAGGGGTAATGTCGTTATTAAAAAAGTCGATCAAACGCTGCACCGTAGAAAGCTGCACTCCCGAATGGCCGTATGACAATGCATGCACCTTAAGCATGATCATCAGTTTGGAAATAATTGCTGGCACCTCATCACCTGTTCCGCAGGCATGCGACATCACCAGGTTTTCCTGGAGCTGGTGCAGGTCTTCCCGCGGAATGCTCACATTGTGCAAAGAGCCGAAGCCGGTATTGATGCCATAGATCGGCTCCTCGCTTTCTTTCATCTTTTTATCTAAATAATCGCGGCATTTATTAATTTTACCTATGGCCTCCTCCGAAAGCTCAAGCTTGTAATTATTCTTCAGGATAAGATCGATATCCTCGAAATTCAGGAGTTTGGAACTGATTTGATGAACAGCCATTTGTGTTACAAGTTTAATTTGAGGCGCAAAAGTAAGAAGATATTGAGTTACAAAGTAATTGAGTTACTAAGTTATTGGGTTATTAGGTTATTTGCCTTCACTGCCTGACTGCGTCACGCAGGCTGGGCTGCGCTCAGGGATCATTTTTAGTCATTTGCGCCTCGCGCGTCATTGGGGGGTTATTGTTGTCGTAGTTATCATTGTTGTCAGTGGTTGTCATTGTTGTTATTGGGCTTCGCTGTCATTTTCACAATGCACTATGCCCTTTGCGCTATGCGCTCTGCACTAAGCGTTCCGCACCATGCGCTCTGCGCTATGCGCTACGCAACTCATTCATCCTTAAGCTCCCGGCTCATCCACCAACACTCCAATATTCCATCAACCCATTACTCCAGCTACTCCGAACCCACTCTTTCCTGCGCTACGCGCTATGCGCCATGCGCTAAGCAACCCATTCATCCTGTAAACCCTTCTCCACCCTCAACTCATCTCCGAAAAAACTATTTTTGCCGAAAATTTTTAAAGATGAAAAACGAAATCA
>JAGYLT010000134.1 GCA_018400545.1 Bacteroidales bacterium | reverse complement strand
AAGGCTTTTTAGACCGGACTCACATACGGATTTAACAAAAATTTACCAAATTCATCCGTTTTAAACCTTGCCCCAACCTGACTGTTATTTCGTAAACTTAAAATAGTTATGTATAATTTAAAATCAATATTCAGAGGTAATACTTTTCACAAAACTGATATTACCATCACAACCTGGATGTCTAAATACGGATTAACCCTGCTCAGGATCAGCATCGGTATTATATTTCTTTGGTTTGGCGGATTGAAATTTTTTGCCGGAGCAAGTCCGGCCGAAGCACTCGCCATTAAAACCATCAGCATCCTTTCCTTTGGATATTTCAGCTCCGGGTTTATTATCATTGCACTGGCAGTGCTTGAAACCCTAATTGGAGTCGGGCTGATTTTCAATCTCTTTTTAAGGGAAACGCTTCTGCTGCTCTTCCTGCAAATGCTGGGAACATTTTCTCCCGTGTTTCTTTTTCCGGAGGAAGTATTTAATGTTTTTCCCTACGCACTGACCCTTGAGGGCCAATACATCATTAAAAACCTGATCATAGTCAGCGCGGGATTTGTTATTGGCGCAACCGTTCGGGGAGGAAAGTTAATCCCTGAAGAGAAAAAGTGATTTTAAAAGCCAGGGACAGGCAAGGCTATTTATAAACCTTAATTTCACCTGATTTCAGCCTACTCCAGTAGCTGTTCAGATCACGTTTCACCTCGGGGGCAAGAATCACAAGTCCGATCATGTTGGGGAAAGCCATACAAAGCACCATCATATCGGAAAAATCCATCACGGAGGCCAATGAGGATGAGGCACCCACAACGATGGCAGCAAGAAAGATGAGCTGATAAATGGTATCGGAAATTTTGCGGGTTTTGAACAGTTTTTCGCTGTACCCGCCAAAGAGGTAATCAAAACCTTTCTGACCGTAATAGGACCAGGAGATTAAGGTAGAAAATGCAAAAAGCGTCACGGCAAGCAGCAACAGGTAGGGAAACCATGGAAAAACCTTTCCAAAGGCTGCTGAGGTAAGTTCCACTCCTTCGAAGCCCTGGGTGTTCTCAGCGAATCCGGTAAAAATAATTACAAGGGCAGTCATGGTGCAAATGATCACCGTATCGATAAAAGGCTCCAACAATGCTACAATCCCCTCGCTCACCGGTTCGCTGGTTTTGGCTGCTGAGTGCGCGATAGATGCAGAACCTACTCCCGCTTCGTTGCTAAACGCTCCACGTTGAAACCCAAATATCAAAACCCCGATAAACCCGCCTTTCATGGCATCGGCCGAAAAAGCCCCGTTCCAGATTAACCCGAACGCATGACCGGTATTTTCAATATTCATTGCAATAATTATCAGTGCAGTTCCCACATAAAGTAAAGCCATAAAAGGAACGATACGGGAAGTGACCCTGGCAATACTCTTAATCCCGCCTATTATCACCAACCCAACAAGGATCGCCATCACCAGCCCATACCAAAATCCATGATGCTCCATAAACGGAAAAAAGGCCTCGAACTGCTTGAATGCCTGGTTTGATTGCAGCATATTGCCTCCGCCAACCGAGCCTCCGATTACCAGCAGCGCGAATGTAACAGCAAGGATGTGCCCCAAAACCCCAAGGTTTTTCTTTTTTAATCCGTTTCGCAGGTAATACATCGCACCTCCTGAAACCTCGCCTTTTGCATTTATTTTCCGGTATTTCACACCAAGCGTACACTCTGTGAATTTTGAAGACATCCCCAGCAAACCGGCCAGAATCATCCAGAGTGTTGCACCGGGTCCGCCAATGGCAACAGCAATGGCCACACCGGCAATATTTCCAAGGCCGACCGTAGCAGAGAGCGCTGTAGTCAGGGCCTGAAAATGGGATACCTCGCCCCCACTTCCCGGTTTGTCATATTTTCCCCGAATCAGATTTATGGAATGTTTAAAGCCGCGAATATTGATAAATCGCATGAAGATGGTAAAAAACAATCCGCCAAAAATCAGCCAGACCACAATGAGTTTTATAGGCGCCCTGACTATTTCTCCTGATTCGTCAATAACGGGTTCCCCATTTTTATCTCTTACCACCTGGTCGTAAATTCCGGCTGCGGAGAAAGGATCCCAAAACAATACATCAGCCAATGCATCCACCACAGGGGTAAAATAGCTGTCGATGCTTTGGCTAATGGTTATTTCATCCTGCTGCTGATGTTTCACAGAGTCAGCCTGCATAGCCCGGACCTGATGCGATAACCCAATAAAGCCGACTATCAGAAGTAGTTTAAATATTTCACCAACAAGAGCAGGCATGTTCCAATAGTTCTATTTATTTAAGGTTTTTTGCTTTTCCACTTCCATAGCGGCAAAATATTTCCTGGTTTCGGCCACCACCACAGGAGCCAAAAACAGCAGGGCAATCAGGTTGGGGATAGTCATAAAGGTAATCACCATATCCACAAAGTGCCACACAAGATCGAGACCCCAGATGGAACCGAGAAATACAAAAGCTCCATAGAGGTAACCGTATGGTTTGATGTATTTTTCGCCAAAAAGATAATTTACCGCGCGGGAGCCGTAATACGACCAACTGATAATTGTGGAGAAAGCAAAAAGCATAAGTCCGCCGGAAACAATATGCTTACCAACTCCGGTGATACCAATTCTGTTAAGACCAATTTCCATGGCACGGGTCGTCATTCTCACCCCTTCCTTATCAAGTTCCCAGGCTCCGGTAAGAATGATCATTAGAGCCGTAAGCGTACAGATGATCAGCGTATCCACCAGCGGCTCTAAGGATGCCACGAGTCCTTCCCTTGCCGGCCATTCGGTTTTTGCAGCGGCGTGAGCTATCGGGGCTGATCCCTGCCCGGCCTCATTGGAAAAAAGTCCACGCCTAACACCCATCAGCAATGTCATCAGGAAGGCTGATCCGAAAAATCCGCCCACAGCGGCCTGTCCGGTAAAAGCATCCGAAAAAATGATGTTAAAGGCATAGGGTATCCGGTCATATTCAATAACGATAATTCCCAGTGCGCAAATCACGTAAACCACTGCCATAAATGGGACAAGCCTTGATGTAACCTCGGCAATGCGTTTAATTCCGCCCACAATTACCATCATAGCAAGCAGGGCAATCACTGCACCTGAAATAAGCTTATCGATCTTGTAAGTTCCCAGTAAAGCTTCAGCCATCGAATTCGACTGTGCCATGTTACCCGTTCCCAACGAGCACAGCACCGCTGCCACAGCGAAAATTACCGCCAGCACTTTGGCAAATTTGCCCAGCTTGTGTTTCAACCCAAACTCCATATAATACATGGGGCCTCCAGAAACCGTTCCATCGGAATTAAACCGGCGGTATTTATGCGACAATGTACATTCGGTATATTTTAGGATCATGCCCAAAAAACCGGTAACCCACATCCAGAAAATAGCCCCCGGGCCTCCCCATCCTATGGCCAATGCCACACCTACAATATTTCCTGTGCCAACGGTTGCTGAAAGTGCAGTAGTAAGCGCCTTGAAATGGTTTACATCGCCCTTATCGCCTTCCTTGTCGTATTTACCTGCTACGATGCCTATGGAATGACCCAGACGCGTAACATTTAAAAAACGCAACTTAAAAATAAAAAACAGCCCTGTGGGAATCAACATTAACAGAACTGCAAATCCGCCCACATATTCATTGTATGCTACTATAGCGGAATCGATGGCTTCTAGAAAAGGGTTCATGAGAAAAGCAGTTGGTGAATGGAAGGTTTGGCCAGCACGACAAATGTTGGGAAAATCAGGACCTTGGAAAAAGCTGGTGAAGTTCTACTGGTTATTACGCTGAGCAATTCGGTTAGTCCTGACATCGGCCTGCTTTTGAATTAGAAAGCAACAAAAATGTGAAAACTTTTTAAGTTGGCAAAGCTTTAAATCAGTATAGAATTGTTTTAAGTTACCCTCCAAATCATGGATATTTCGTTTCTTTGAAGTGCTTTAATGATTCACATCTGACTGTTTTTTTATGCAAATCATTGAAAACCATCCACTGAAAAACCTGAACACTTTTGGCATCGATGCCAGTGCCAGATTTTTTGCATTGTGTAAAAATGAAACCGAAATGATTGATTTTGTTCCTGAGACTTCCAAAAAGTTCAACAGAATCATGATCCTGAATGGGGGAAGCAATGTATTGTTTACCAGCGACTTTAATGGATTGGTAATAAAAATAGCCAATTCCGGTTTTGAAATACTTGACGAAAATCAAGAACAGGTTTTTATCCGGGTCGCAGCAGGCCAAAACTGGGATGATTTTGTGATGTCATGCTTAAAAAAAGGCTACTATGGATTGGAGAACTTAACCATGATACCCGGAAATACAGGAGCTGCTCCGATGCAGAATATCGGCGCCTATGGCGTTGAGCAAAAAGATTTGTTTTTCAGCCTCGAAGCTTTGAACCGTAAAACGGGCAAAACAGAGACGTTCGACCAAAAGCAATGCAAATTCGGGTATCGGGAAAGCATATTTAAAAACACACACAAGGACCGTTACATTATTTTAAATGTGACCTACCGGCTTTCAAAAATTCCATTGGTAAAAACGGATTATGGAGCCATCAAACTGGAACTGGAAAAACTGGGGAAATCCCAAAACCCGGGTCCGGCGGATGTCTCACAAGCCGTAAGAAACATTCGCACCAACAAGCTACCGGATCCGGAGGAGTTGGGTAATGCCGGCAGTTTTTTTAAAAATCCTGTGGTTGGGAGAGAGAAGTATCTGCAATTGAAAAATGCATTCCCTGAGGTGGCGGCTTTTCCGCTTGAAAACGGCAATTACAAACTGGCAGCCGGCTGGATGATCGACCGGCTCGGCTGGAAGGGCAGGCGAACCGGAGATGCCGGGGTTTGCAAAACCCAGGCTTTGGTTCTGGTTAACCATGGAAAGGCCAAAGGATCAGACATTTTAAACCTCGCAGGCGACATCCAAAAATCGGTTAAAGCCGAATTTGGAATTGACCTGGAACCCGAGGTAAATATCTTATAACCTGTCAAACATTGTGTAACATCATTTTGATATCGCCAGGGCGATGCTTTATATTTGCTGATCAGCATAAAAATTTGAAAAGCCGCATTAAACATATCGCAGGAATTATTTATCAAAACCTGGAGCTTATTTCCTGGATTGTAATACTTGTTGCGCTTTTCCTGCCCATGCCGATGGATCAACACTTCACCCTTTGCCCGCTTCAGAACATGGGATTTGAACATTGTCCGGGATGCGGGCTGGGTCGCTCATCTCACCTGGCCCTGCACGGAAATATAGCAGCATCATTAAGCATGCATCCTTTTGGGATTTTTGCAGTTGTGGTGATATTATACCGGATTTATTCATTAATATTGTACCGTATTAACCATTTTAAAACAAAAGCTTTATGAACAGAACACTGAGGTTTATCCCCGAAGCAAAAGGAAACGAATTGTATTTCCTTGATGATCTTACTAAACAATTTGACGACAGCGAATTACAGGATTTTGCGAACGTTTACCGTTCCCGCCGTCGTGATCCGCAACTCATACTCATCACCACTTTACTGGGTTTTGTGCTCATTGCGGGCATTCAGCGTTTCCTTACCAACAATATCGGACTGGGCATTTTGTATGTTTTCACAGCGGGATTGTGTTTTATCGGAACCATTGTGGATGCCGTTAACTATGAAAACATAGCCTTCGATTACAATCGCAGAATAGCTGAAGAAACGTCAGCAATTGTCAGGAGATAGCCCGCCCTGTTTCAATCGGCAGTTGGAATAAACCTTTGTGGATTTAACTTGTTAAGTGTCAAACAAATCATATATATTTGATCATGACAAATTTAAAATCCAACAGTTTACAATCCCTTTTGCTGATAACAGGCTTAATTTTCACCATTAATTCTTCATTATTTTCCCAATCCTATTTTTCTGATAAAATAGAAAGAACATGGGAATCCGAACCGGTATTTAATGTGCCGGAATCGGTTTTTTATTATCCCGATGAGGATATGGTTTTTGTTGCAAACATTAACGGTAAACCAACCGATCGCGATGAAAACGGCTTCATTTCACAGCTTGAACCGGATGGAAGAATTGTAAGGCTGGAATGGCTAACAGGGTTGCATGCCCCAAAAGGCATGAATTCGTATAACGGAAAACTTTATGTAGCCGATATTTACCGGGTTGCCGAAATCGACATTAAAAAGCGTAAAATCATTCGCTTTTACGAAGCCGAAGGCGCCGAATTTTTAAATGATATTGTAACCGATGATGCAGGCAACGTTTACATCACCGATATGTCGAAAGGATCAGTTTACAGGATTGCCGACGGTGAAATTTCGGAATGGCTGCCTGCCGGAACTTTTAACACTTGCAATGGCGTTTATTTTCTGGACGGCCTGATTTACCTCGGTGAAAATGGCAGGATTGTAAGCATCGACCCGGCTACAAAAGAGATCAGAACCATTGCAGAATTTGATGGCGGTGTTGATGGCCTGGAGATCACCAAAGACGG
>JAGYLT010000133.1 GCA_018400545.1 Bacteroidales bacterium | reverse complement strand
AATGCCGCGCGACCGGGCGGCTTCCGTATCAATAATGGTGGTTTCAATCATATTGGTAGTATCGGTTTCTGGTGGAGCAACACCGAGTCATCCACAACCACTGCCTGGATCCGACAAGTGTGGTCACACGATGGCTTTTTCAACCAGATCGGCTACCCTAAAGGTTTCGGTTTATCAGTTCGTTGCTTAAGTGATTAATACGATCAGACGTTCAAATTTTCTGCCTTCGGCATACCTAAATTCTTACCATGATGCATATGAAATGGTATCATCACAAACTAATAATATGAAAAAGAAAATAAAATTACTATTAATCGCTATCATGCTGGCCACCTCAGCCGGCAGGGTAAAGGCGCAGGAAATAAGCGGGCTTTCGCCCCTCTTTCCTTATGATACCCGCCTGGCAGGAGGGATTAGCGGTTTATCGCCTTACTTTGCTTTTGAAACGAGGCTGGCAGGAGGCATTTCGGGTTTGTCGCCTTTGTTTACATTTGAAAGCCGCATGGCAGGGGGTATTAACGGCCTGTCGCCATTTTTTTTGTTTGAGAGCAGGTTGTCTGGCGGAATAGCCGGTTTGTCGCCCTTATTTGCGTTTGAAAGCCGCATGGCAATGCCAATTTCAGGGCTTTCGCCATTTTTTGCCTTTGATAACCGTCTTGGTATGCCCATTGCCGGAAGCTCATCCTTTTTCCCGTTTGATGTACAACCACCTGAAGTCTCTCTTTATTCTCCAAATGGAAGCGAAGTATTCAGCAACAGCGAACTAATGCCTGTAAGTTGGTTAACTGATAGTATTGATTCACCGGTTGCCATCAACATCTATCTGATTACTTATCCTGACAGCACTATTTATCATTTGGTAGAGGATCTTTATTATGAATTATACCTGCATGTAGAATTACCCTACATTTTTACTGACAAAGCAAAAGTAAAGATAACAGGTAGAGACCTTATGGGAAATATTGGCTCAGATATCAGCGACGATTATTTTATTATCGCTGATTTACCCTCTGTAATAACCGTCCTTCCTACGCAAGTTTCTGAAGTTACAGCACATTTGGGTGGTAACGTTACTGAAAGCGGCGGCCTCGATGTCTCCCTTCGCGGTTTGGCCTATACCACCGATATTGAAAATGGTGGTGTTTGGATAGAAATTCCTTTTGGTTCGGGCATGGGCAGCTATTCCGCCATGATAGAAGGGCTTGAGCCGGGCACAACCTATTATGTGAGGGCTTATGCTGCCAACAGTGCCGGCACCGGTTATGGTGAAATACTGTCATTTACCACAGTCGAAAAATTTGAATGTCCGGCCCAACTGCTGCACGAAGGGCAATGGTATGAAACCATCACGGCAGGCGGGCAATGCTGGATGAAGCAATCGCTCAATGTGGGGCAGATGATAAACTCGTACTCACAGCAAACCAACAACGGCATTATCGAGAAATACTGCCAGAAGAACGAGGAAAGCAATTGCGGGATTTATGGCGGACTCTATACCTGGCATGAGATGATGCAATACGGCAACCAGGCAGGCGCTCAGGGCATCTGCCCCGGCAACTGGCACATACCGGATGATGAAGCATGGAAAACACTGGAAGGCACTGCCGATTCGCAATACGAACCGGGCGATCCTGTGTGGGATGGAACCCACTGGCGCGGGTTTGATGCCGGTAAGAATCTGAAATCAGTGAGCGGCTGGCAAACCAATTCAGGTACCGACCTGCTTGGATTTACGGCATTGCCGGGTGGAACTTACGATAGCGGCTCTTTTTATCACTTAGGCAGCTATGCCTTTTTCTGGACTTCCACCGAAAGCGGAAGCAACCAGGCCTGGCACAGAAGCATGTTTCATCAGTACCATGAAGTTTACCGCATGGCTTTCAATAAAACGGATGCCTATTCGGTGCGTTGCCTGAAAAACAGTGGCGAATTTGCAGCGCCCCCGGTGGTGGCAACCCTGCCTGCTAACACAATAAGCCTTGATAGCGCCGCAGTTGGTGGAAATGTTACGGGTGATGGTGGCGCCATTATTTTTGAAAGAGGCATCTACTGGGGTTATGAACCCAATCCGGTTGCCAATGGTGTAAAGCTTACCATCGGAAACGGCACAGGCGAATACAATACCGAAATTGGGATCCTGCAGCCGGGTGCAACCTGCTATGTGCAGGCTTATGCCCGGAACTATGCCGGAACGGGATATGGGCAGGAAGTCAGCTTCTATGTCAGTCCTTATCTGGTGGACACCATCAATGTTTTGCGCGGCGGCCCACCTGATACCAATCCGCTGGCCGTTCCGGTTCAGATAACCGGGGTGAATGCCAATCCCTACACCACCAACCTCAACGCATGGACAGGAGGCTGGCAGGCGCCGCAGGCCGTTTACGACCAGGGTACTTATGTGAATGCCCCTGACTTCTGGTCAAATATACAGGGGCAATACAATACGGGAAGTACCTGGCATAATCCGCAGGCCGGAACAGGCTATGGCATCCTGGTGGTTGATATGAACGAGGTGAGACACCTGCTCAACATCAGTGTTTTTCAGATGTTCGCCGATGGCAAAACTACCCACATTGCATTTGCCGGACATCCCGAATCCGGTTTAACCCCACCGGATGCTTTCCACAGTGAGTGGGTGGAATTTTTACCCAAAACCGGGCTTGGAGCCGGAACAAATTTCAATACCCACATTGGTAATCCCGATAAATTCATTGTGGATGTCCACACCCGTTATGTGAAGATCATGGCATGGAATGATGGTTCGTTGGGTCATCAGAGCTATATTGAATTGAAGGGGGTTAAAATGTTTGCTGAAAAATTAGTTCCATCCGTTCCGGTGGTCAGCACTGCTGTTCCAACAGGAATTACTGTAAGTACGGCAATAGTTGGAGGCAATGTAACTGGCGATGGTGGTTTGGAAGTTACCGGACGCGGGGTTTACTGGGGTATCGAAAGCAACCCGCAAAATACCGGCACACAGCTTCCTGTTGGCAGCGGCGCCGGGGAGTTTTCAACTGAACTCACCGGACTTGATGAAACCACAACCTATTATGTGGCGGCTTATGCAAGCAATGCTTTGGGAACTGCCTTTGGAGATGTGGAATCATTCAACACGCTTACCATTGCTCCAATCAATTACGACTCTCTGGCCCTGGTTGCGCTTTACAATGCCACCGGCGGCTTAAACTGGACCAATAACACCAACTGGCTCTCAGCCCCATTAACAACCTGGTTTGGAATCACAATGGAAAACGACCGCGTAAAAACCATTGACCTGAGCAGCAATAACCTTACAGGAACCTTGCCGCAGGAATTGGGTTATCTTACGGAATTAAAGGAATTAACGCTGGACTATAACCAGATAAGCGGAAACATACCTCCGGAAACAGGCAGTTTGAGTAATCTCGAAAGGCTGTATCTGAAAAGCAATCAATTAAGCGGATCGATCCCATCCACGCTTGGACAACTTGGCAACTTAATTTTGTTGAACCTTTCGGTCAATGAATTGTCAGGAGCCCTGCCGCCTGAATTGGGAAGTCTTCAAAATCTAATCGAAATGGTTTTGTTTGAAAATCAGCTTACCGGAGCAATACCACCACATCTTGGCAACCTGCAAAACCTTGAAATCCTCTACCTGTCGGGCAATAGCATAAGCGGAAATATTCCTGTTTCGCTGGGTTCGCTCAGTAACCTTACCGGCCTTTATCTCAGCAGCAATCAGTTAAGCGGTTCAATACCTGATGAGTTGGGAAATCTGAGCAGTCTCATTATGCTCGATTTAGGCAGCAATCAGCTCAGCGGAGAAATACCTTTTTCATTGCATGGGATGTGGGATTTGATCTACCTCTATCTTGGAAATAATCAGTTGGAGGATGTTATTCCCGGCATCATCTGCAATGAAATGCTCAGTTTGCAGCATTTGACCCTGCATAACAATAATTTTGGCGAGGCTTCCTGTGAGGAGATCAACTGCCTGATCAATAGTCAGGTTTGGGAAAACTTTATTCACAGCCCCCAGAATGATGGTTTTAGCTTTCCAGATAGCTGCATTTTCTGTGTTGATGTTTTTGCCGATGCCTGGACGGATGATTACCTGATATGTGAAGACCAATATGCCATGCTCTACGGATGGACTGAAGATGCGGTTTCAACCTTATGGGAAACCACCGGCGATGGTAACTTCCAGGATCCTTATGCCTTGCAAACCGAGTACTATCCCGGCCCGTTTGATATTGAAACCGGGCATGTGGATTTCTATTTCACAGCATTTGCCCAGGAGCCATGCACAGGTGAAACTGCGGGAACTTACATTGACATTGTAAAAAGCCCTGTTGCCTATGCCGGGCCTGATGCCACCGTTGAATATGGCCAGAATTATACACTTGAATCGGCATGGGCAAACAATTACAGCGAATTAGTTTGGTTTGCATCAACCGAAGGAGGATATTTTGATGATGAGTCAAGCATTAATCCTACTTATTTTCCATCCATTGATGATCTGATGCAGGGTTGTATTGAAATTTCGCTGACTGCTTTTGCAATTGATCCATGTTCAACTGCTTCAGAGGACTGGATGACGTTGTGTTTCATTTCTCAATCCATTTCAGTGCCTCAGGGATGGAGTGGAATTTCCTCTTACGTTTTGCCTGTTCAGCCGGATATTGAAATCATGCTGGAACCTTTTAACGATAAGATCGTGATCATGTCGAACTTTGAAGGCATGTTTTTCCCCGGCGAGAATATCAACACACTCTATGAATGGGACATCACTTCGGGCTATCAGATCAAAGCGATGGAAGCTTTTGCCATTAATTTAGTAGGTGAAAACCTTGAAGGAACTGACCTTTGGAAAGGTCCCGGCTGGTCTTATCTGCCTGTACTCAGCTCATGCGAGGTGGATTTGGAGGAATTGTTTCAACTCAATTTCAATCTGGTGATTGTTAAGGAGATTGCCGGCCCGGGCGTTTACTGGCCGGAATATGGCATCAATACCATTGGTTACCTGCTGCCTGGCAAAGCCTATTTCATCTACCTTGCTGACGACGAGCAGATCATCTATCCCGATTGCAATCCTCAATGGAGTTGCGGCGATTTGCTGGTAGATGAACGGGACGGGCAAACTTACGCTACTGTTCAGATTGGTGAACAGTGCTGGATGAAGGAAAACCTGAAAGCAACAACTTACCGAGACGGAACTCCAATTGAATTTTCTGGTAATGATAGCACCTCTTGGTATTTCATTACAGAAGGCGCCTATGCATGGTATAATAATGACATTGGCTGGAAAGATAGCTATGGCGCACTCTACAACTGGAATGCAGTGAATAGTGATTTCGGCCTTTGTCCCTCCGGCTGGCATGTACCCGATGATATAGAGTGGTGGGAATTACTTGTTTTTGTGGCAGACACAAACTATGCCTTAGCAGGTAACTTACTAAAATCCTGCCGTCAGATCAATTCACCATTAGGTGGTTTTTGCAATACCGCTGTGCATCCAAGGTGGGATGAAGATACAACCAATGTAAACTTTGGTACTGACATAGTCGGATTTTCCGGGCTTCCCGGGGGTATGTATGATTCATTCACTGCTGGTTTATACATTGATTTGGGAGATAATGGTATGTGGTGGACATCAACCTTTCATAACGCTCAAATACCTCCATTCATCGCATCAGCCTGGGCTTATGGTTTAAGTATAGACTATGGCTCTTTAAACAGAAACGATCCACTTACTATGACAGGCCTTTCAGTAAGGTGCTTGAAAGACTAACAAAATTAGACAATTATTTGATTAATAGATGAAATGCATCCAATAGCAATGGTATTAAACACTAATAATCAAAAATTTAAAATGCAATGAAAACAAATTTCAACATACATGTATGGCAAATCATAGTGCTGCTTTGCCTTGTATCAGTCCAAAGCCTCTTTTCGCAGAAAGTGAACGCTCACTTGCCTCTAGAGTGGCAAATTCAAAATCAAACTCCCGCAACGCACCTGGTTTTGATTCCGGCAGAGGTGATTAAAACGCTGGGCTTGTCGCCCTATGACTGCATAGGCGCTTTCACCGAAGATGGACATTATTTAGGAGTATTGCAGGTAAACGCCGGTGAGAAAAACTACTGCCTGACCCTCTACGGCGATGATCCATTTACCTCGGTAAAAGATGGATTCACCGAAGGCGAGTCCATCTCACTCTGGTTGATTGCTCCCTCATCAGGAAAAGAATCTGCTCCCGAACTTCAATTTGATCCCACTTTCCCCAACCAGGGCTACTTTGCTGCCCACGGAGTCTCGAAAGTGAAGACCGGAATACTTGGCGCCGGCAATCTGGATGTTTATCATCATCTGAATTTCTCCATTTTTCCCAATCCTGCCAACGACCAGCTCACCATCCAACTTTTGCTGGAAAAACCAGAACCATTGCTTATCACGGTACTGAATGTTTCAGGTCAGCAGATGACCATGGTTACCGATGACCGGCCAAAGGCAGGTGCATACCAGGCTGAACTTGATA
>JAGYLT010000132.1 GCA_018400545.1 Bacteroidales bacterium | reverse complement strand
TTCTCCAACAATCAGCATAAAAGGAATGCGCTTCATTTCTGCATCCCTGATCTTCTTGCCTGTTTTTTCGCTTCTCGTATCGATTTCAGCCCGGATGTCGAAATTTTTCAGCAAAGATAAAACATTTTCAGCATACGCATTGTACTTTTCGCTGATTGGCAATATGATAGCCTGTATGGGTGCCAGCCACAGCGGGAATTTTCCGGCGCAATGTTCTATGAGCACGGCAACAAATCGTTCCATCGAGCCGAATGGCGCACGGTGAATCATTACAGGGCGGTGCTTGTCATTATCACTGCCAACATACTCAAGCTCGAAACGGTCGGGCAGGTTATAATCCACCTGAATGGTACCAAGTTGCCAGCTTCGGCCCAAAGCATCCTTTACCATAAAATCCATCTTAGGGCCATAAAATGCCGCCTCACCATATTCAACAACTGTTTCAAGCCCCGATTCTTCAGCTACCTCCATAATGGCTTTTTCAGCCTTATCCCAGTTTTCATCGGTTCCGATGTATTTTTCCTTATTGTCGGGATCACGAAGCGATATCTGAGTAACGAAATTATTAAAATCCAGTGCCTTGAAGATTTTCATCACAATCTTCATTACACCAATAAATTCGTCTTTTACCTGATCGGGTGTGCAGAAAATGTGGGCATCATCCTGGGTAAATCCCCTTACACGTGTCAATCCGTGCAACTCACCACTTTGTTCGTAGCGGTAAACCGTTCCAAATTCGGCGTAGCGAATGGGCAGGTCTTTATAGGAATGGGGCTTGTTTTTGTAAATTTCGCAGTGGTGCGGACAGTTCATCGGTTTCAGGAAGAACTCCTCCCCTTCAACCGGAGTAGTGATTGGTCGGAATGACTCTTCACCATATTTTTGATAGTGTCCGGAGGTTTTGTATAATTCCACATTCCCGATGTGTGGCGAAATCACCGGTTCGTAGCCGGCTTCTTTCTGTACCTTTTTCAAAAAGGTTTCGAGCCTTTCGCGAAGTTCGGCTCCTTTGGGAAGCCAGAGCGGCAAACCCGAGCCTACTTTTTGGGAGAATGTAAAAATTTCGAGGTCTTTACCCAGCCTGCGGTGATCGCGTTTTTTGGCTTCTTCCAGCATCAGCAGGTATTCTTCCAGTTCCTTGTTCTTGGGGAAAGTAATGCCGTAAATACGTGTAAGCTGTTTGCGCTTTTCATTACCACGCCAGTATGCACCTGCAATGCTGGTTAATTTGATGGCTTTTACAAAACCGGTATTCGGGATATGTGGGCCGCGACAGAGATCAACAAAACCGCCGGATTCATACAAAGTGATGTGTCCGTCTTCCAGTTCATCAATCAACTCGAGTTTGTATTCGTCACCTTTGTCCTTAAAATAGTTCAGTGCATCATCTTTGGAAATATCCCGCCGTGTAAAGGTTTGCTTTTGTTTGGCCAACTCCTTCATCTTTTTCTCGATCTTGGGCAGGTCGGCATCTGTAATCACGCGGTCGCCGGTATCAACATCATAATAAAAACCATTTTCAATATCCGGGCCAATGCCAAACTTCACACCCGGGTAAAGATCCTCAATGGCTTCAGCCATGAGGTGGGCAGAAGAGTGCCACATGGTAGCCTTGCCCTCCTTGTCGTTCCAGGTAAGCAACTGCACATCAGCATCATGACTGATTGGCCGGGTAGCATCCCAAACCTCGCCATTTACTTTGGCTGAAAGCACGTTACGCGCAAGCCCTTCACTGATACTTTTGGCAATATCCAGACCGGTAACTCCTTCTTCAAACTGTCTGACACTATTATCCGGTAATGTTATGTTGATCATAGTTTTATACCTCAAATTCAAAATTGGGCGCAAAGGTAAACATTTGATATAAACAAGGGTGCCATTCATATTAAAAATATCTTAATTCCCAACCTGGATAAGCCAAAACCAAAAAGGGAGTTACTTTAAAAAGCATGTAACATGTTTTGGCATATCCAGGTTTTCAAGCAAAATTTGTAATAATGTTTTGCGAATTAATCAAGATAAAATCCAGAGTTCGCGGTATAAATTCTGGCCGGATCACCGTCATTTTGAAGATAGGCTGTAAGATACGGTGTAGATAAAAATTCAGATGTTTATTCGGGAAGATAGCGGATAGCCAAATTCGACAGGTAAGGGCTCTAAGAATGAGTCCAGTTTAAAAAGCTAAATTACCCCTAAATCCCCTAAGGGGATCTTTTCAATCTGGTTGATTTTTAGCAGTTTTCTTTAGGGTCCCGATAGCTATCGGGGAGGGTAAAAACAAGAAAAATCAGCAGCAGATTGAAGGCTTTTTAGACCGGACTCAAGAATCTTTTACTGTGTTGTATCAATAACGGTAATTTGCGTTCGGCGGTTTTTTGCGCGTCCTTCAGGTGAGTCATTATCCGATACGGGTTTTGAAAAACCATAACCCAGAAAAGTTAATCTTTCAGCATCTATGCCATGATCAATTAAAAATTCATAGACTGCCTTTGCCCTATTTTCAGATAAGGTTTTATTGTAGGCTTCCGTTCCAACGTTATCCGTATGTCCGCCGATCTCAATTTTCACCTCGCTGTTCAAGTCCAGAAATTCAACCAGCTTTTGCAATTCTACTACCGATTCATCCCGCAGTATAAATTCACCACTATCGAAAAATATGTTACGCAATACAATGGATTTACCTTTTGTGATTGGATTTAAATCCACGTTCATCAGATAGGGCTCAGCCACTGATTTGAGGCCGGATAAAGAAAAGTTTTCGGAATAAAAAAGATAATTTTCTTTGGAGACATTCATGGCATATTCGCGATCAGTGGGAATACAAACAAGAAATTCGCCGGTTTCGGGATCGGAAAAAGACCGGACAACCTCTTTGTGACTTTTCAGGCTGATCAGGCTGAAATACGCTTCCAGCGGTTCGCCGGTCACCGCATCCCTCACCACGCCTTTCATATATGTTGAGGGGATGGGCCGGATTGCATCATGCAGCTCAAATTCGAAAATATCATACCCCCCAAATCCGCCAAAAGTCTCTGCTGAAATGAAGCCCTTTTCACCGGCGGCATCAATCACCACATTGATTTCATCACCGGGCGTGTTCAGGGGAAAACCCAGGTTGAGCGGTTCAGACCACGCTCCAGTGCTGTCCATCCGCGAAACAAACAAATCGATACCACCCATGCCCACATGCCTGTCCGATGAAAAATAAAGTGTTTGTCCGTCGGGATGGATAAAGGGCGCCATATCAGAACCGGAGGTATTGATTGTTGAACCGAGGTTTTCAGGCGGCGACCAGGTTCCGTCATTCTGCAGATAAGTTTGGTAGATATCCGATTTTCCGAACCCTCCATTTCTTGCACTGGCAAAATACAGGGTACGGCCATCCGATGAAAGGGAAGGCTGTGATTCCCAGGCTCCGGTATTCACTCTGGAGCCCAGGTTCACCGGCGTTTGTGGCCGGCTTCCCGCCAACCTGGATACAAAAATATCGCAACTACCGTAGCCATCCGGCCACTGGCATCCCGCAAACAGCAGGTAGCGGCCATCCGGGCTAATGGTAAGGGCACCTTCATCTCCGGCAGTATTGACCGGCGGACCAAGTTTAAGCGATTGTTTCCAGTTTTTATCAGTGGAGGTTCTGGTGGAAAAATAGAAATCATCGCCACCGGGCAGATTTCTGTTTTTGTTTTTGCGGCCGGTAAAATACAGCGTTAATCCGTCCGCTTTAACGGCGTTGATATATTCGTCGTTTGGGGTATTTACGCCCTGCCCGATATTTTGCGGTGAAAAATCAACAGGATTGGCAATGGCATCCTTTGCGAAAACAGCGCAGGCCTTGTAAAACCGGGCGTCGTCCCTCCTGTCCTGCCGGCTAGATTCTTATCCATAAATTTTTCCAAATGCATGATTGCCTGACCGTACTGCTGCCCTTTGAAGTTGAGTAACCCGGCAAAAAAATAAACCTCCGGATAGGTTGAGTCATTAATTGCAATCACATCACGATAAACTCCGAGGGCTTCTCCCGGACGATCAGTCGATTTATAGACATCAGCCAGCAGCAACCTTGCTTCAATAAAATGATCATCAGCAACTATGGCTTTTTGCAACGCATCTTCGGCCAGGTCAAAATATTTCAGGTTGAAATTACTCCGGCCTTCCTCAAACAGGCGAATGGCCCTTTGAGATTGTGTGGTCAGCTCTTGTGCAAAAGCTATTTTGACCAGCACAAGCAGGGTAAAAAACAAAATGGATTTTAGCTGAAATTTATGCATCTGAAACATGGCCAAATCTTACAGCAATAATAACAAATGTTTCCGGGAATAATTGCGGAAAAGGAAGTATCAGATTTACAGATGTTGAATTATGGGATATGCATAAACTTATGCGATTGCAGTGAGATTTTCCATTTGGGATTTTTCTTCACATAATCGATGATCACGGGGGTCATGTATTTCGCGCGGCTCCATTCGGGCTGAAGATAGAGCCTGCAACCCTCGTGGACCAGATCGGCAAACTTCCCGGCCCAGGCAATGTCGCTGTCGTTGAAGATGATGACCTTCAGTTCGTCGGCCCGCTGTGTGATATCTCCCACCGGAGCCATATTCTTTTTGGGAGAAAGACAAATCCAATCCCATTGTCCTGACATCGGATAAGCTCCGGAAGTTTCAAGGTAAGTCCGGATGTTGTGCTTTTTCAGTTCATCGCACAGGTAATCCATGTTATAGATCAGTGGCTCGCCACCTGTTCCCCCCACCGCTTTTGAAGGCTGGGCAGCAGCATTTTTTACGATTTCATCAGTGCTGGTAAGCGGATGCAGATCAGGGTTCCAGGATTCTTTCACATCGCACCACCGGCAACCCACATCACAGCCGCCAATGCGTATAAACCAGGCAGCCTCGCCGGTATTATACCCCTCGCCCTGAATGGTGTAAAATTCTTCCATCAATGGCAGCAACCTGCCATCGTCCAGCAATTTCTCTTCTTCCGGATTTTTTAACTTTGGTCTGATCAATGTTTTACCCTTACTTTTCTGATTAATGAATGTTCACCGGATTTAATCCTGAGAAAGTACAAACCATCATCAAGGTCCTTTGTTTTGATCGAAAGCCTTACTTTTTTGTCGTTTGCTTTCATTATGGCACTTCCCTCATCATGTTTCTCCCAGCGGCGGTCTCGTAATTCAAAGGTAAAATAAGGTTGCGGTACTTTTAAAACATCCACGCGCAAACGTCTGGAAACCTCAGGCGGCATCCCCGAAAGTACGATATCGTCAGAGAAATAATTGCCCAGCCTGCTCCCCGCGGCAGCTTTTAAGGCATTGCTTTGTATGGAAAATAAAGATGGAAATTCGGCTGATTCTTCACAGGAAATTATTATATCGTTTTCCGTAATAAAACAGATGCCCTCAGTCTGCACAAATACCATATCCGGGAAATTGACCCGCAAACTATTCCCACCGAAGAAATCCACACCCTCAAAATCCCAGAACAACCACATGAAAGATTCATAATCGATGTAGCCCAATAAGGCAAGTTGATTTCCATCCGGGCTCAGACCGGCAGCGGTGATCAGGCCATCGGCTTCAAATTCTGCCATGGGTTCGGGTTGGTAGTCGCCGGAAACTTTCGGCAAGGCATAAACCCTGGTCTTTTGATCGCCCCAGTTTTTGGTAAACAAATAAATATTTTCGTTCAGGCTGATCATCGCTTCACAATCATAATTGTGTCGGTTCATTTTTTTAGTGGTGATTTCCTGATCGGCATAGCCAAAACTGATTCTTTCATAAGCTTCGATGGTGGCATCTCCAAATTTTGGAATATCCTTTTTTGCTACTTTATAGATGGAAAGATCCGTCCGGTTGCCGCGATTGTTCCCGAAATCACCAATAAAAATATGTTGATCGTCCTGGTCGATATCTTCCCAGTCGATATTTTTTGCCCCTTCCAGAGTGATGGTCTGTATAATCTCACCGGTGGCTGTATCGATGGCATAAATGTCGGGATCGCCTCCGCTGTCGTTATGCGTCCAGATTTTATCCCGAAAAAAAATTATTCCCGAGTTTTCTTTGGTTTTCGGTGGTAAAGGTGAAATGTACTTCTCAGGATGTGATGATATAATAACAAGACCTGAAGTATCAGGAATTGATGGATTCTCTGATGGCTTGTCTGTTGATTGCGCAGTGACGGTGGCTAAACCTAGAAAAACCAGCATGCAGGATAGCAGGGATATTTTCATTTGAAAATTTGTTATAATCCCTTTTTAATTTTGAAAGCCTTGAGTGTATTTAAAAGCAGGGCCACACGTGTCATCGGGCCAACGCCTCCGGGCACAGGTGTTATGGCGGAAACTTTTTTGCTTACCGCTTCAAAATCCACATCACCAACCAGCCGGAAGCCGGATTTGGTTTTGTCGGATGGAATACGATGAATACCAACATCAATTACCACCGCACCTTTTTTCACCATATCTGCGGTTACAAATCCCTGTTTACCAATGGCGGCAATGAGGATGTCGGCGCTTGC
>JAGYLT010000131.1 GCA_018400545.1 Bacteroidales bacterium | reverse complement strand
TATTTTTCCGGTAATCCTTCGAAAGTATCAAAAGCCCAAAATCCGGATGCTTCAGCAGTATTTTTCGAAGTCCACCAACGGAGTGAATTTCCGCGACCCACGCCAAATTCCAGATAGGAAATTTCAGCTCCGGCTAATTGCTTTTCCTCCAGCAAAAAGGCATACAGTTTTTCCCGGTCCTTGTGAACGACCTTACGGTTATAGAAATCATTGTATTTGAGCTGTGACTTATTCCGATCGATCCACTTCGACATCTTCAGCAGGTATCCGGAATAAATCAGGAAATCGGCTGCAAACCCAAAAACTTTGTGGATTTTCATCCTGACCAGGTTTGCCTTCACTTTTTTAATAAGCTTGATTGTATTCATATCGCCTGCAAATATCCTGAAAATATGCGCAGATAAACGCCAAATCCAAATCTAATCACAGGATTTTCAATCAGCCCGCACAAAATTTAAAATTTACAAATGAACCCAAATCGCAGGAAAGCACCAAAAATATTAGCTTTGCAGCCTTCCCGAAAAGGGAAATAGCTGAATCATGAAAAGCAAAAGTACCATCATTTACGTGGCACCTTCACTTCCGTCGTTTGTCAGGAACGACATCCGGGCACTATCCGAAAAATACCGGGTTGTCACCAATACCTACAACTGGAAGAAAAAGCAATTTGCACCATTTTACCTCCTTCACCAGCTTTTCTTTTTTCTGTTTAGTGCACCAGGGGCTAAAGCCATCATCATTTCTTTCGGAGGTTTGTGGTCGGTTATCCCAACATTTATTGGCAAACTATTCAACACACCTTCGTTTATTATTTTAAATGGAACAGATGCTGCTTCGATCCCTCCTCTGAACTACGGAAGCCTGCGAAAAAAGAGGATCAGGAGCGCATGTGAAGTTTCCTATCAAAACTGCAATTTGCTGCTTCCGGTCAGTGAATCGCTGGTCAGGATCAGAAACACCTTTTACTCCGATGATGAATTCTCTCACCAGGGTTTCAGGCATTTTTTTCCAAATTTAAAAACGCCTCACCAAACGGTTCATAATGGACTGGATACAGCGTTCTGGAAAATGCCGGAAAATATTAAAATAGAGCCAGGCAGGTTTATCACCGTATTCAACCCGCAGCAGTTTATTTTAAAAGGCGGGGATTTGATTGTGGAGATGGCCAGGCGTTTTCCCGATCTCAACTTTACGATTGCCGGCTGCAACCAGCCCGATGATCTTCCAACCTGTCCGGAAAATCTGAAATTTATGGGCAGATTAAAACCTGAAGAACTCAGGGAAGCATACAGCAGAGCTCAGTTTCATTTTCAGCTTTCCATTTTTGAGGGGTTTGGGGTTTCGCTTTGTGAGGCCATGCTGTGCGAGTGCATCCCCATTGTTTCATCGGTGAATATGCTTCCTGAAATTATTGGTGATACGGGTTATATTTTAAAAAAAAGGGATGCCCATGCCCTCGAACAATTGATTAAAAAAGCAATAAATCCTGAAATCCCAATGAAACAGGGTAAATTGGCAAGAGAGCGGATAAAGGAAAATTATTCAACTGAGATCAGAAAGAAGAACCTTTTTAAGATTATTGACGATCATTAATTTTCGGCAACAGGCTATTGAAAATATTGAAATTGAAGCATGGAAACAAGGGCAAAAAAGATAAAATACCGCGTTTTGGTTCCCGCATTGATGCAGATCAGGAAATTGGTTTTGGGTGATCAGAACAGGAACAGACAAGAATTACCTGATGGCCCGAAACCATTTTTCATCATGGGTTCCGGGCGAAACGGGAGCACACTGCTTGCCTTGCTGCTTAACCGCCACCCTGATGTTTTCCTTCCACCTGAGCAGTATGCTTTGCCCTATCTGATCATGCAATGGCATCTTAAACTTTCCTTACAATGGGATGTCTTCTGCAAAAGCTCGATTAATGGTTTTCGATCAAAAAATCAAAACTGGATTTTAGATGACACAGACTACGAAAAAGTTGCTCAAAATCTTAAAACCCTGGAAAAACCATTTCAGAAACCCGCAAATATCTTTACTGAAATTTTGCAGCAATATGCATCAAAGCTTTCCAAGGAGATAAAATATTGCGGCGACCACTCCCCCATCACCTCTCAATTTTACAAGTTAATTCCAACCGAATTTCCATCCGCAAAATACATCTTTCTCATCAGGCATCCACTGGATGTTGTACTATCGTATCAAAAATTAAAAAATCATCCGGCGTCAAAGCCGGAATATGCCTGCTGGAAATGGAACGACAGCATCCGGGCAATGGAATGGTTGAAAAAGAAATATCCGGAAAGCGTTTTTGGAATCAAATATGAAAATCTGGTTGAATTACCTGAAAAAATCACGGAACAATTGCTTGATTTCATGGCACTGCCAAAGACTAATCTGATCCAACCCAAAGGCGAGGAAGGAGCTACTGATCCGCTTGGAGCCAAATCCTACAGTTATCACGAAAATCTGTATAAACCCATCAGTAGCAGCTCGGTAGGAAAATGGGAAAAAGAACTGGAACCCCGGATTATGAAAGCTGTAAAACCACTAATCCAAAAAAATGCCCGGCGCTTTGGATATTCAATCTGAAGTAAAAACAATTTATTTATCTCAACCTAATTCCAAATCGCTGAAGGATTACGTCGGCCCTGGAGTTGATATCTTCTGAAATATTCAGATAATAAACCGGTAACAGGAATACTATCGATATCGCTGCACTCCGGGTTACGATATCGAGGTAAAAATTTGAAAAGGCCGGGATTAAAGTACTGAGGTACCAGGTAATAATTCCAACAGCCACCAGCCAAAGGTGCTTCAGGTTGAATGGCTGCATGTTGAACCGGCGGTAAATAAAGATATATTTCAACAAATTGAGGAACACCTTCGATATCAGCGATGCAAACGCTGCACCAATGATTCCGTAAACCGGGATTAGTAAAACATTGGTCAGGATAAGTGCAACGGTAAAAGCCAGCAAAATGTAGGTTTGCCAGCGGTAATATTTTGAGTTTACGATGATGGAGTTACTGATCCCCATAAACACATCCGCAAGGTTGGCCAGACTGATGAACAGGATCACGTATTTTCCGCCGCTGTAGTCTTTCCCCAACAAATGAAACACATTGTCGATATTTCCCCAGATTCCGATTAAAAACAGCATCCCGATCACACTCAGGGTCAGACTGCTTTTGGTATAAACATCCGAAATGGTTCTCAGGTCGTTGGCCTTCCAGGCCTCAGAAACCACGGTAGCACCAATTTTCGTCATCGTGCGCATGGGTACGAGAATCAGGGTACCGAAATAAAAACTGACAGTATAAACACCGGTATCGCTCAGCCCGAGGTAATCGTTCACCATAATAATATCGATATACTGCACCAGCCTTGCCGAAAAACTGGCCAGAATCCCAAAGATGCCAACATTTATAATCTCCTTGCGCATCTCCGGGGTAAAAAAGGATTTATTTGGTTTAATGAAGAATTTTTTTTCACGAATCAGCGAATACATCATCTGGATTACCGGAAAAGCATAGGCGCCAACGTAAAGCCATACCAGGCCCGTAAAATCCACCACCGAAAAAAAGTAGAGCAACAATCCGGCAATCACTACCAAACGCTGATAAACTTCTTTGGCAGCGATGCCCTTAATAGAGTTGAACAACATCCGGTAATAGGAATCGAAAATCCCGAAAAGAATGATGAAAAGCGATAGTGGAATGACGGTGTAGAAAAACGGAATAAATAATGCGGACTGCTCCTTTGCATCCTCCACAAAATAATCACGCATCAGCAAATAAGCAAGTGAAGTAATGATAAACCCGATGATTACGATGATGAGTGCAATCCCAAGAAAACCCTGATGGCCGGATTTCTCATTTCGGAACTGTGGAAACATCTTAATGGTAACGGCATTCATCCCGAGGCTGGCAACCATAGCCAGAATGGAAGCATAGGAAACCAAAACCCGTAACAGACCGATTTGAGCCGTGGTAAGGATTTCCACAAACAGGTAAACCGTAATGATAAATCCAAGCACAACTCCGGCATATGACCAGATAACCCCGGCAGTGCTTTGCTTTTGAATGACGCCCACAGTTTTTGTTTTAGCAGTTAATCAATTTGTCCGTTCAGCAATTTTCCCACAAACGCAGAAACATCATATTCCGTATTAAAAACCTGGTAAAGCTCAAATAAAATGGGATATTCTGTCAGGTCCGCACCCGTTTCCACGATTTCGTCGTGAAAAACATTAACTGCAATCCGTCCTTCCAAAACTACCTTTTCAGAGATATCATCCGTAAAAAATCCTTTCCCGATCAAAAGTCCAAGTGTACGGTTCCGGCTTAGATCGTTGAGGGCAGTCAGGGCAAAATCGCCAATGCCGCAGTAATTGAACAGTGTTTTTTTACCGCCGCCGAACAGCAACAAAAGGCTGCGCATTTCCTTGAAGGCTTTGGTAAAAACCATAAACTTGAGGTTGGGCGACTCAAACTGGGCATCCACGATACCCACCACAATGGCGTAAATATTCTTGAGGATGCTGAGCAACTCCACACCCCGGTCATCGGGGGAATAATCCAGGTGTACGGAGGTGATGGTAAATAACTCCTGCAGCCCAAGGTAAATACTTTCATCCGGAGTGCCTACCGTAAAACCGGTGTGCTGCCCGTTGATGATCTCCCTGGCAAATGACGGGCCTTTCATGGTACAAACCGGATTGGGCAACTTCCTGCGCAGGCATTCCACGATGGTGCGCCGGTCGTTGCCAAATCCCTTGGCCAGGTTCACCAGCGTTGATCCGGGATGAATTTCATGTGAGGACAGAAAATCAATCACAGCTACCGACGGAATAGCAATAAATACAATGGCTTTGGATTTTAGCAAACCAAAATTCCCGGATGCCCTGAGGCTTTCATGCAGCCTGATATTTGGAAAATATTTCTGGTTGATATGCTGCCGGTTGATGGTTTCAACCACTTTTTCTTCGATGCTTAACAGGGTAACTTCATGATTTTGTTTTGCTGCCAGCAAATTACCCAGTGCAGTTGCGATCGCTCCTCCGCCAATAAAAATTATCCTGACTTCTGACATCTTTAGATCGTTTTGATGATTTCGCTATCAAAGGTGGGAAAAAATATTCAATTAAACATTTTGAAAGCTTCACATACCCACCATATTGAATTTCATTCTTAAAAACAGATGAAAAATTATCAATCCGAAATATTATCGTTTGTTCTCACTATCGGGCCCTGTCCTTTTTTGTCTTTTGCCGAGCGGATACTTGCATTCAGTTCAAAACCGATAAGTACGATATTGGAGTTGAAGTACATCCAAAGCATAAAAACCAGCAAAGTTCCAATGGAACCGTACAGCGCATTGTAACGCCCAAAATTTTCTATGTAGAAATTAAAACCGTAAGTGGTGAGAATCAGCAAAACTGTTGAAAGCGTGCTTCCTGCGGATATAAACCTGAACTGGCGTTTTCCCGCCGGAGCCAGATAGTAGAGAAACGAATTGGTAAATAGAAACAGAGAGATAATTAATATCCACCGGATGATTTGTATGATGACGATGGTAAAGCCGTCCGTTAAAATTTCTTCGCGCACCAGCCAGTCCATCACATACCCGCCAATTATCGACAGGGAAATTAAAATGATGACCATGATCGAAATCACGAACAACAAAAAAACAGCCAGTAACCTTTGCTTAAACCAACTACGGGTCTCCATGCCATGATAAGTTGAATTAAATCCTTCGATAATGGTATTGATGCCATTGGTTGCAAAATACAACGCCAGAATAAAACCCAGCGAGAGCAACTCAGAACGCGGCCTGGTAATGATGTCTTCGAGTGTAGTATTTACATGCGTCCAAAGTGTATCAGGTATCACATCATGCAGTGTTTGCAGTAGCGTTGGCTGAAAGTCTTCGATAGGTACAAACGGGATAATGGTAAAAAACACAAGGATGGTGGGGAAAAGTGCCAGAAAAAAATCGAATGCAATAGCTGATGCACGAAGCGTTAAGCGGCCTTCGAACAAACCTTTCCCAAAAAACATAAGCACGGTAAAAAGCGGAATCCGATCAAATCCCGGAAGGATAATTCTCCGTAATTGTTTTATGGTAGCTGCTGTGGCATTTCTGAGAAACTGAACAAACCCACTCCCCAGCTTTGACAAATATTTATTATCAGGATTTAGCAAAATCTAATTATTCTAAAAATTATGGACAGCCTTCAAGCTCATGTCCAGGCTTTTAATTTGGTGCGTAAGGGCCCCGGAAGAAATATAATCAACTCCGGTTTCGGCATAACTGCGGATGTTGTTAATATTAATGCCCCCGGAGGCTTCGGTTTCATACCGGCCGGCTATTTGTTGCACGGCAGTCCGGGTGCCATCAACCGTAAAATTATCAAGCATAATCCGGTCCACACCTCCCCGATCCAAAACTTCATTCAATTCATTGAAATCCCTGACTTCTATTTCAATTTTCAACGACAACCCTTTTTCCGAGAGATACTTG
>JAGYLT010000130.1 GCA_018400545.1 Bacteroidales bacterium | reverse complement strand
AAATCATGACATCAAATAAAAGCAACACAAGAAAACAGATCATATACATCCTCATTGCACTTGCGGCAGGGCTGTTTCTGGGTTGGTTGTTGTTCGGCAACACCGGGACAGCAGAAGGAGAGGATGTGCACCAGCATGAAGAGGCTGAAGCCGAAGACGTCACATGGACCTGTTCCATGCACCCACAGATCCGGCAGGAAGAACCCGGCCAGTGCCCAATTTGCGCAATGGACCTCGTGCAGGTAGCATCGCTCCAGGCAGATGAGACAGCCATCTCTGAAGATGACATCCAAATGACCAGGGCAGCCGCACAACTGGCAAATATCCAAACCACCATTGTTGAGCGGGGATCGCCGCCTGTCAGGGTCAGCTTATTCGGTAAGATTGAACCCGATGAAACCAACATCTCAGAGATCACGGCCCGTTTTGGCGGACGCATCGAAGCTTTGTTCGTGAACTACACGGGCCAGAAGATACAGCACGGCGACAAGCTTGCCACCATTTATTCGCCCGAATTGATTTCAGCGCAGAAGGAGCTGCTGGAAGCCGTAAGGTACAGAGAATCAAACCCGGGATTGTTTGAAGCTGCAAAAGAAAAACTCAGGCTTTGGGATATCGAACCCCGGCAGATCGATAAAATCCTGGAACAGGGAGAGCCCATCGTATATTTCGATATTCGCTCGCCCATTACAGGAACCGTGACCAAACGAAGGGTGTCGGAAGGAGAGTATCTGAAGGAAGGACGGGAGCTTTTCCGGGTGATCGACCTGACCAATGTGTGGGCCGTAATGGATGCCTATGAAAGTGACCTGCCCTGGATCAGCACGGGTGATACCGTTGAATTAACTGCAGGTGCCATCCCTGGCAAGCATTTCAGCGGATCCGTTTCGTTCGTCGATCCCGTGATCGACACGAAAACCAGGGTAGCCGGGGTGCGTATTGCTATCGAAAATCCGGAAGGTAAACTCAGGCCCGGCATTTTTGTAAACGGCATCCTTCACTCTCAAATCGCCGGATCTACCGAAAGTCTCCTCGTTCCGGCCACTTCATTATTGTGGACGGGAAAGCGGTCAGTGGTGTATGTGAAAGTTCCCGGCACCGACACGCCCGCCTTCAGCTACCGGGAAGTTACCCTGGGCCCGAAAGCCGGCGATTACTACGTGATTGCCGACGGCCTGGAAGCAGGCGAGGAAATTGCCACCAACGGCGTATTTAAAATTGACGCGGCAGCGCAGCTTGCCGGGAAGCAAAGTATGATGAACCCCGGCGGAGGACCGGGTGCCACAGGCCATCAACATGGCTCTATGCAGATGGACGGCAGCCAGGAAATAATGCCGGACATTCCGGAGCCGCCTGAAGATTTCCGGGACGAATTTCAGCCGGTGCTGGGCGCCTATTTCAGCATGAAAGATGCACTTGTGCAGTCGGACTTCGAAGTTGCGCAGCAAGAGGCCGCCGAAGTGACGGAATCACTGGATGAAGTCATATCCTGGGGAGTAAATAAAAACATTGATAAAGCCCTGCTGGACGCACTGGCCGGGCTGAATGAACAAACCACAAAACTCCGGGAAGCCAAAAACATCGACCAGGCCAGAAAACATTTCATCATGCTTTCTGACATGATGATTGGGCTGTCGAAACAAGCCGCCCCCTTCCCCATCCCCGTTTATGTGCAGTTCTGCCCCATGGCAAACGAAAGCCAGGGTGCATACTGGCTCAGTAGAAAGGAGCAGATCAGAAACCCGTATTACGGCGATATGATGCTCACCTGCGGGGAAGTGAGAGATGTGATAAAGCAATAAAAACAGGAAATAGCGTACTGATTATCTGCGTCTTCAAGTCCTTCTTTCACGAGATGTGATCAAACAATAAAAAAGACATAAATTTGTTTTAAACTATATTAAATAATTCAAATACTTAAATACGATAATATGAAAACCACTGAAATATTAGTCGATAACATCAAATGCCACGGATGTGCCAACACCATCAAACGGGAAGTATCCAAAATAAAAAATGTAAGCGATGTGAACGTGGATGTTGAAAAAGGTGCTGTGTGCGTAACCCACGACGGAAACACAGAACTGGAGGAAAACGTTAGCCAGAAACTTAGAAAACTGGGCTATCCACTGCAGGGCACCGGCGGCAGAGGAAACAAAGTAAAATCCTATGTTAGTTGTGCCATCGGACGAATGGGAAACTAATACATGGAGAGCAGGAAAAAACTGATAAAAACAGCCCTTTGGCTGGCCTACATCACCATTTTCTACAACGTGGCAGAGGGGATTGTGTCGGTGTACTTTGGCACTTCGGATGAAACGCTTGCTCTGCTGGGTTTTGGGTTGGATAGTTTCGTGGAGGTGATCTCCGGGATCGGGATTTTGCACATGCTTTTCCGTATGCGCAAAACCGGCGATGACCCGGCCTCACGCGACGGCTTCGAACGAACAGCCCTCAGAATCACCGGATTCAGTTTTTATCTGCTTACAGCAGGGCTTATCGTTGGTTCAGTTCTGAATATCATTCAGGGCAGTAAACCCGAAACCACGATGGTCGGAATTATCATTTCCTCCATCAGCATAGCCACCATGTGGTTTTTGATGACGTACAAGAAAAAGATCGGTAAGAAGCTGAAATCAGATGCCATCATTGCCGATGCCAACTGCACCAAAACCTGTTTCTATCTCAGCATCGTTTTGCTGGCTTCCAGTGGGCTTTACGAAATATTCAGGATCGGATACATCGATATTGCCGGTTCGCTGGCCATCGCATGGTTCGCCTTCAGCGAAGGGCGCGAGGCCTTTGAGAAGGCCAGAAGTCAAACCCTGGCCTGCGGCTGCGGGGATAATCACAGTAAGAAGCAACAACGCTAAAGCTTGCCTATTAGATTTTGCTGATAATACAAAAATTAATTTCACGCATAATCCTTTTCCATTTGATTTACCTTTCCAATGATTTCTTCTACGGTTTGTTTTAGCTCCCCTCCCATCTTCAGGTATTCGTTAGGATAATCTTTCTTCATGAAATGCATGAGCGTGTAGTAATGGGCCTTGAATCGGCTCTTTATATCGAATTTATTTTCTTTAAAAAGTTTATCCAGAAAATGGAATTGCTTTTTTGCCAAAACCATTTCAAGGTATAAAACCATGTCCGCAATGTTGTCATAAAATTCATTTTTATCGAGAAAAAATTTTGAGGTTTTATTAGCTTCATTTATCTCATTGTTCCATAACAGCATCATACAATATGTAAAGCAATATGGATATTCCCGTGATTTAGCATAAGCATTTTGTGCCATAATCAGGGCAATGGCTTTATTATCTTTTTTCTCAAAATACAACCACGCCAGGTTATTCATTGCATCTGGTAAACCTTTCTCAAATTCACTTTTGTAATCATCAGCACAATTGTAACCTTTTGAAGGTAAATTGTTCCTCTTTCCAAGGTACAAATCAGCACCGTCAGGCTCATCGAATTTTGAATCCTTTATTTTTTCATGACTCAACTCAACCTCATCAAATAAAGGGCTTTTCATTTTCTGAAGATAGCCCCTTGTTTTGCCAATCAAATCATGTTGCATGTCTGTATCGAGTCCAGCTTCCGCAAGGGCTTCCGAAAAATAAAATGCATATTTTTCATGCATCCTGCATGTTTGTGCTCCAAGCCGCTGTATGTGTTTGCCGGCTCTTTCAGTCAATTGTTCCCTGCTGCACCATACCTCGAGAAACTTCACCAACCATTTTACTTTTTCTCGTTCATTGACCGATCCCAGCCGCATCAAATACCAAATATTAAAAAATCGTTCGCGGATTTGATAAAGATTATTTTTGGTGTTGGTTGGTATTTTATTTATTAAACCATTTACAACCATAAGGTTTAGTTGGGATGACACCTTCTTACTTTCCATTTTTGCTTTCCTGGCAATTTCAGCTACGCTAACAGCATCCCAGTTAACGGCAATAATATGTGCAATTTCCTGCTGCTGTGGGGACAAATCATCCATTCGGTGCTTATAGAGTGGTGTAACTTTATCCAATACGATTTCAAGATCTTTTATCGAATTGCCGCTTTCTTCGTCACTAAAGATTTCGAATAACAAAATAATTGTTCTAGGCACGCCCCCACTGATTCTCCTGATCGCTTCGATTCGCTCCGGCTGATTTTCAATTATTTTTTTGACGTCACCCTTTTTATATTTTCTATCAAGCTTAAGTAATAAAGCTTGGGATTCTTTACAGGTTAACGATTCTAATTCAACTACTTTAAAAAATTCATAAAAAGGCTCAAGGTAGTCATTAATCGACTCTAACACACTGGCTGAGGCGCCAATGATTCTTATATTATTATCGGTTATAAGAATCTCTCTTAGTTTCTGCTGTTCTCTTTTGGGAAACTTAACAAACAGTAATCCAATATTATCAACCAATAAAGTAACCTTCTTCTTGCTTTTTTTGATTTGCCCGGAAACCAGTTGATAAAGATCTTCCTCGTATTGTTTGTCACTTTTATATTCAATCTGTTCCATAGCGCCACATAAACCGGCAAATTGATCACTTTCCTTTTCTAAATGAACAGCCAGCTCTTCCCATAGTTTAAATAAGGTTCTGACATTGTACTGTTCTTCGCTGAATATCACAGGAATCATCCACTCCTTTAATCCATCATCCCTTTGTATTTCATAATAAAGCCTGAGAAGCAATGTGGTTTTTCCGGAGCCTCTTTGCCCCTGAATAATAAAATGTTGTGGGGGATGTTTCATCCTGTCCCTTTTAATCTCTGCTAATAAATCGGAGAACTGTTTTGTCCTGATCACAAAACTCTCGATGATCTCATTTGCTGACAGGTTAGCGGGGTTATATATATAAGAAAGTTCCATGAAAGTAGATTTCAAAAATTAACATTACTCTTCCACCAAATTCTCAACAGTGGTGAATTGTAAAGGTATTCTTTAGAGTTCTCGCTGTTGTTGATATACCCGTCATGCTTTAATGCATTGATTATTTCTCTGAAATCTTCGTCAATTTCATATTTAGTAGCTAAATCTAAAATTTCATGTGATGTAATTACATCCTGATCAGAAGTAACATTTAGGACTTCCTTGGCGAACTTGAAATCATTTCCTTTATATGCTTTTCTTAACCGGGTGTACCAATGCTCAAAATAAATCCGTTTCTGTATTGCCTGATCTATGGCCCAATCGATATCCTTTTGATCTATTTGTTTATTTTCAAGTTCTTCATTTTTGTCGAGTTCATCCAGAATAATTTGAATGTAAAAAGGCACCAACCATTTCAACCTATCAATTAAATAATCCTTTGTGGTCTGATCCAGAGTCCAATTGGTATCTGAAGTTAGTTTATCAACTAATCCATGGGCTTCTTCAGGAGTAAAAGGTGGGATATTAAAAGGATATAAATCATTGATCGAATTAACCAGGTTTATCTTGCTTACAATATTTTCTATGCCAATTGAACCTGCATAAACAAACAAAATTTTATCACTAAGGGAGGTCCTGTGGCGAATTTCCCTGTTTTGTTCTAAAAATTTCTTCCCATTTTCAACACCCTCATCTTCAATAATATTCTCTACAGTTTGAGCAAATTCATCGACAATAAATATAATCCTTGTGTCGCCAAGATCAAGTTGATCAATAACAAGGTGAAGCTCATTAAAATAATCTATTTGGTCATCATCGATTGTCAAACCCTCTATAGTAATGGAAGTAATTTTCTTTGATTTTATCAATTCTTTTAACTGGGTTCCTATTTTTTTAAATCCACTCAGCAATTGTATCAATTCCTTAAAAATCTTCCTGAAATACTCATTTGCATTATTTACAGATTCAGTAATTATGTAAACAGGCTCATAATAAGCAATTGGATTATCCTGTAAATATTTTAGCACAGAAGTTTTACCAACCCTTCGTGGAGCTGTAATTAAAACATGATGCCCGTTTTTGAGTTTCCCCCAAAGGTTTTCTACCAATTCATCACGACGATAAAAATTATCTCCGGTAGCTGCTTGACCTATAATTGTGTTTATTGCCAAAATTTTTATTTTTTAAATTAAACAACAAAAGTAGTTAACAAAATTATTTTTGTCAAGTTTTTTAACAAATTTTTTTTTGTTAAGTATTCAAAAGTAATCAAAACAAACCCCATCCCATGAAAAGCTTCATTTTTTGAAGTTTAACAATTTCATTATTTTGAAACCTATTGTATTTTCGCAGTCAAAAGAAAATAACATTTAAGTATGACAAAATCAGCAATAACAAGTAAAATAAAAGAGGAAGTTTCGAAAAAATTCGAAAAATTCAACAAAACAGAGATGGCTATCTTTAATGGTGAAATCGAGTATTTTGCAGAATTTAAAGGAAAATATCTTTACCTCAAAAGAAAGGAATATGATAATGTTTCTGAAATAGCCAGATTAACTTATACCGGAAAAATAGAGAATTGGGACTTTGCTATTTATAGATATAGCTCTGAGCAATATGACCCTGATGTATGCTTTTTCCCCGGTAAAGATGAGATTGACGGCACGATTGAAGGTGCAATGAAAGCAGGCTTGAAAGCTTATCCGTTGTAAAATCCCACAAACGAATGTGACGGTTTCGTTTTTTTTGATTAGCTACCAACGAAGAGCGTTAAGTTTTTTAAAAGCAAAAAGTAAATCGTTGAGTTGTGGATGTGGAGATG
>JAGYLT010000013.1 GCA_018400545.1 Bacteroidales bacterium | reverse complement strand
GGCCCAGGCAATAAAAATCATCGATTCGTATCCGTTGCTCAATGGTGCATGCCCCGAAATATACCAGCGTGCAGCAATGCCCAGGGTCTGAAAAATAAAAAGGATCACGATAATCCCAACAATGATTTTACGGGCAATCCCGATCTTAAACTTAGGCGATACCAGGTTCCCAAAAATCATTACCAGGAAAAACAGGCCCAGCAATCCGTAGTATTTGTAAAGCTTCTCGAAAATCTCGAATTTGTTGTACAGAATTTCGATGTTTTGTTTCCGCTCTGACGGTAAAATTTCAGCGGCGTATTTTTGCTGATACATATCGATACCCTGAACGATTTCATTTGCCTGGCCGTAGTCTCCGGTTCTAATGGCATTGCGCAGGGTTTCTATATACATCGGAATTACGTTTTTCACAAAGTTACTGTCGTTTTCTGACATCCCGGTTACCTTATCAGCCGGGGCATACCAGGTTTCTTCCGGAGCATTTGTGTTTGGGAAAAACTGTAGATAACTGTGCGTATAGATCAGGTAAAAGATGTTTACTTTTTCATCGGCTTTGATCACTGCATGATCGTATTTCGACTGGTCCATGCTCTTTTTCTGGTGGGCCTGCCGCACTGCTTCACTGATCAGGTAACTGTTTTCCTGATTGAAATTAAAGAAATCGGTGAATGAGGCATATTTGCTACTGATGCTCAACTGGTCTCCGAGCGTTTTGTTTTTAACCTTGAGCATGGGCACAGTTTGCCAGGTATCGGGGTCCGAAAGGATGCCGAGCACTACCTGGTCAGAAGTCAGCCCTTCCAGTTTGCTCTTTCCGGAAAATTTTCTCAGGAATTTTCCGGTGAGGGTATTCATCGGCTCCAGCCTGTTGTTGGGCCCCAAAACAATCAGTTCACCAAACTTTGCTGCATGGTCTTCATCGATCACGTCAACCATCACGCCGTTGATCATCTTTTGCTCCTGGGCCTGGAGGTTGTTAAACGGAATGAGGGCTAACAAAACCAGGATAGCGGAAAGCAGTTTCCTTTTTTCTTTGCGGGTTTCGGTAACCTTTTTCAGGATATTTCTAAACCTGGACCTTTTCGAAATCAGGGCATATATCATCCCGAAAGTCATGAGTGCATATCCAATGTAGGAAATGATGGTTCCCACGCCATCGTGGTTTACCGAAAGCACAGTGCCTTTTTCATCCGTATCGTATGACGACTGGTAAAACCTGAAGCCGCGGTAGTTGAGGATGTGGTTCATAAAAATACGGTAGTCGAACTCCTCGCCGCGTTCTTCATCGATGAGGGTTACCTCGCTGGCGTAGGAAGAAGGGCTGTTGGATCCCGGATAACGATCGAGGATAAATTTGTTGAGGCGGATTGCAAATGGAATGTCAATGGGTACGGCGCCGTATGCCAATCCGATTTTGTGGCCATTGATGGTCGTGGTGTTTTCATCGCCAACAAGCCCTCTGGCACCCAGTGCGTATGCCTCCGTGGTTTTGTTGCCGTGCGACACCCTTAAAATTACCGCATCCATGCCGGAGCCCTGCTGCATTTGATCGTTTGAAGGAGCAGGCCTGAGATCACCGCTGGGCTCAAAACTGCGGAGCACCAGTCGGCTTTCGCCGATGGTATAAAGCTGCATGGGCTGGAAGGGCAGTTTTTGACCCGGTTCAATAACGGAATTCACCTCCGATCCCATAACCGTAATTTCAATCGTGTCGATGGCAGAAAGATACAGTGTGTCGTTTTCAACCGAAAGGTTTACCAGTTTTTGTTGCGAAAGCCCGGAGTTCAATCCGATGCTGAAATCTCCCTGGGTCTTGCTTTCACCTTCGCGGAGCACCATGGTTTGGCGTCCCGCCAATGTCATGGCAAACAACGAAACAATCGGGCTGCCATCTTCAACCGGAGTAATTACAAGGCTCGCATTGGGTATGAAGCCTATTGTTTCGATACCGAATTCACCTTCGGGTGTGTCAAGGGAAAAATCCGGTGACTGTATGGCATATGAGGAAAGCAGGACTTTCTGCTGTTCGCTGAATTGGTGATCTCTATCATGAAAAGTGGCCGTGATATAGGTGTTGGTCGAAACGATTTCGCTGGCTGACCTTCCTTCACGAATGTGCATCATGCCTTCGTAACTGATAAAACGCGTAATTGCAGCACCGATCAGTATGACGATAAAAGAAATGTGGAACAAAAAAAGTGCATATTTTCTACGTTGCCACATCCTGTTCACAACCAGGCTCCCCGCCAGGTTCACTGCCAGCAGGCCAAGCATTATCTCGAACCAGACGGCATCGTAAACTGCAGCCTTTGCAGCAATGGTTCCGTAGTCGTTTTCAATGAAGGTGGCAATAGCCGCCGACAAAGCAAACATCAGCAGTAGTACCACAGTGAGTTGCATTGAAAAAAGTGCGTCGAGTATTTTCTTCATAAATGAAATTCGCGTTAGTGTTTAAAAATTCAAAGGTTGCCAAAGATACACATGAAAAAGTATTAAGCTAATTTTCGTTAAATTATTGTTGTACTGTTTTGCTTAATTGTGATTTTCAATTCGAAAAAATTTTACTTCATCACATTGATTTAACCCGGAGGTTAGTATCTGGTTAAGCAGAAACAAGTATCGTTTTCATGGTGTGAAGAAGACAAAAAAAAGTCATTTTCAGGAATGCGAATTACGGATACAAACCGTGTTTTGCTACGCTGATTGATTTTGCCGTAATTTTTCAAATGCCACCGTTAACAGACTGCTCAATGCCAGCATGCCCGCAAACCAAAGTGGTAATGTCCACATCTCCTGGGTTTTGTATATGGCAGTCGCCGTGTTCCCGATCAGGAGCCATTGGATCACATAAAACGCTGTAACATTCTTCCCAACCCATCTAAGGTAATTGAGGCGTTTTCCACCGCTGAAAAATTTGACGAAGAAGTCCCAAATGATAATCCAAAAGAGCAGGAACCCCGCAGTCCAGGCGAAATATTTGAAATCGTGGTGGTAATAAATTTCAAGAATGCCTGATATCCGTACACCAAATTTTATGGTAAGTGCGAGTATGACAAACAGTAAGATGCCTGTAAAAATCCTGATCCTTTCTGATAGCTTCGAAAGCCGGTATTTTTTATCCAGCAGATAAAACGTGTAGCCCAGCAAAACATAACCCATCCAGGGAAAAACCGGGAAATAAGACCAGGAGTAATAGCCCCAAAAGTAAGCCTGGAGATATTTTAACCACCCGGCCTGCCCATCATAAACGGGAAGCCAGGGATTTGCCGCGGCTACCAGCAAAGTGATGGCCAGCCAGGCTATGATCCGGCCCTTGAAGAGCGGTTTAAGCAGAGCGATTAAAACAATGCTCAGTCCTGCCACAAACAAGATATCCACACCAAAGATGAAACTCCATGGATTAAGCGGCATATCACCCGAAAAAATCCTGATGAGTACATGCGTATTTAAGCCAAGGTTTAGCAGTAATCCCAATCCAATCAGTTTTAAACCACGCATAACCTGCTGATGTATAGTGCTTTGGGAGCGCGCAATAAAAAACCCCATCACCGCCATAAAAACCGGAGCAGCAGGCGGCCCGCCAAGGAACAGCGATATTTTGCCCGTCAAGGATGAATAAATGTGCGGTGCTGCCAATAATTCCATGATATGTACCTGTATCATGAGAATTACGGCAACACCCTTTAGGATGTCTGGTGTTTTAAAACGGTATTTTTTCACTTGCTATCTTCCAAATTTTAAATCCAAACCGCAAAAATACACCAATGACAGGACCTTCATGGGTTGCATTAAAATCTTATACAATTTTCAATGAATTTTGTAACGTCCGCTTTTTTAGCTACCGGTAGTTTTGCAGCTCTATTCATTCATAAAATTTTAAAAAATGAAAAAAGTAATGCTCAAATCACTAACCATTGCTGCTGTATTTTTTGCAGCATTTGCACTCGTACAGTGTAACAAAACTCAGGATGTACCCACAACCGACTCACTGAAAGCTTCAACCACAAGCTATGTTAGTCCGGTAGAACAGGCCATGAACCAGGAAATGGAAACACTGGGCATGGAAGAAATTATCGAATGTATTTACGAATGCGTGAACAGCCTTCCGGTTGAGGATCTCTCAGAATCAGAAATTGAAACACTGAACTATGTGCGTGAGGAAGAATTCCTTGCCCATGATGTTTACGTGGCCATGTATGATTTGTACAATGTGCCGGTTTTCAATAACATTTCGAACAGCGAATTTATTCATTCTACTGCAATTCAGGCCCTGCTCGAAAAATATGAGCTGCCCGATCCGGGTGCCGGACATGAACCGGGTATTTTTCAAAATCCCGACATACAGGCATTGTACGATGCGCTGGTGGAACAGGGTTCTGCTTCTTTCCAGGACGCACTGTTAGTTGGCGCTACAATCGAAGATGTTGATATCTGGGATTTGACGGAGCACCTCATAAATGATGTTGATAATACGGATATTACCTATGCTTTGGAGCAGCTTTATCGCGGTTCAAGAAATCACATGCGCGCTTTTACAGCACATCTCGATTTTCAGGGTATGACTTACACACCGCAATACATTTCTCAGGAACTATATGATGAGATCATTGGTTCGGGCTGGGAAGTTGGTAACGGTTTTTGCATTTGCAATGCATACGCTTCTGATAACCAGGAAAATACCATTATAAAATAACATTGTCAGGTTTAAAACATTAAAGGGTGACTTTTGTGGGTCACCCTTTTTTCGTCGTACGAGGAAAATATTAAAGTGTCTTAAACCATTCAATAAATGCTAAATACATCTCAAAACATTGCATATTTGCAATTAAAAGCAAAATGAAATGCTAAATCGAATTATTGATTTTTCAATTAAAAACCGGTTGATCATCGGTTTACTTACCATTGGCCTGATTGCCTGGGGTGGCTATAATTTTACCGTATTGCCCATTGATGCTGTTCCGGATATTACCAACAACCAGGTGCAGGTGATAACCATTTCCCCGTCGTTGGCACCGCAGGAAGTGGAGCAGTTTACCACCTTTCCGGTTGAAATTGCAATGGCCAATATCCAGAATGTGGTTGAAATACGCTCCATCTCGAGATATGGCTTGTCTGTTGTTACGGTGGTTTTTGAAGATGACGTGGATCCATACCTGGCCCGGCAGCTTGTGAGCGAACAAATAAAAGTTGCTGAAGCTGAGATTCCTGATGGGATGGGGAAACCCGAGATGATGCCGGTAACAACAGGGTTGGGCGAGATTTACCAGTACGTGCTGGAGCCAAAACCGGGGTACGAAGACATGTTCTCACCCATGGAAATCAGGACCGTACAAGACTGGATTGTAAAGCGCTACCTCTCCGGAATTCCGGGAATTGTAGAAATAAGCAGTTTTGGCGGATTTGTAAAACAGTATGAAGTCACTATCGAGCCCCGCACTCTCATAAGCATGGACGTTACCATTTTTGAGGTTTTTGAAGCCCTCGAAAAAAACAACCAAAATACCGGGGGCAGTTATATCGAAAAAGGGCCAAACGCTTATTACATCCGCGCAGAAGGCCTTGTGAAAACTAAAGAAGATATTGAAAACATCGTCATTAAAAAGGCAGGAAACATCCCGCTCACCATCAAGGATGTAGCCAGTGTAAATCTGGGCGCGCCACCGCGGTTCGGGGCGATGACCAAGGACGGCAAAGGCGAGGTAGTGGGAGGCATTACCCTGATGCTTAAAGGTGCCAACTCGAACCAGGTTATCAAAAATGTGAAAGAAAGGGTGGAGGAAGTAGGCAAAATCCTGCCAGAAGGACTGGAGATGCATGCCTACCTCGACCGGTCGGAACTGATCAGGAAAACCATAAACACGGTTAGCGAAAACCTGATCCTCGGTGGCCTCATTGTGATTTTTGTTCTGGTACTGCTGCTTGGTAATTTCAGGGCCGGCCTGATTGTGGCTTCGGTTATCCCGCTTTCCATGCTGTTTGCTTTTTCGATGATGAACCTTTTCGGAGTCTCGGCCAACCTGATGAGCCTGGGAGCCATCGACTTCGGGATGATCGTGGACGGAACAGTAATTATTGTTGAAGGCATCATCCACCAGGTAAACAAAAACTTTCGTGGGAAAATTACCCAAAAACAACTGGATGAAAACATTTACAAAGCCGGGGTGCGCGTGAACCGGGCTGCGGTATTTGGCGTATCCATCATTTTGATTGTGTATCTGCCGATTTTGTCCTTTTCCGGAATCGAGGGGAAAATGTTTAAGCCCATGGCGCAAACCGTAAGTTTTGCCCTTATCGGAGCACTCATACTTTCGTTCACCTATGTGCCGATGATGTCATCACTGTTCCTTAAAAAGAATATTTCTGATAAAACCACACTTGCCGACCGCGTAATGAACTTTTTCAGGAAGGCTCATCGACCAACACTTGAAATGGCCATGCGCTACAAATTATCACTTATTGGACTGGTAGCGCTGTTACTTGCCATATCATTCTTTCAGTTTTCGAGAATGGGCGGCGAGTTTTTACCAACCCTTGAAGAGGGCGATATTGCCGCCCAAATGGCTTTGCCACCGGGTTCATCACTCTCCGAAAGCATCGCTTCAAGCACCAAGGCCGAAAAAATTCTGCTGGATAATTTCCCCGAAGTGAAGGAGGTTGTTTCGAAAATAGGCACGGCCGAAGTTCCCACCGATCCCATGGCTGTAGAGGATGCCGATATCATGATCATCATGAAACCCAAAAGTGAATGGACATCGGCAGATAACCGGGAGGATTTGGTGGGCCTGATGAAAGAAAAACTGGATGTCATGGCAGGTGTTGAGTTTGAGTTTACCCAGCCCATACAGTTGCGCTTCAACGAATTGATGACCGGTGTGAAGTCGGATGTGGCTGTAAAAATTTATGGTGAGGATCTGGACCTGCTTTACGAAAAAGGTATTGAGGCAGAATCCATCATTAATAAAGTACCGGGTGCCGGTGACGTATTCGTTGAAAAAATTGTTGGATTGCCGCAGGTGGTGGTGGATTACAATTACAGCCAACTGGCACGTTTTAGCCTCAACATTAACGATGTGAATAAGATCATCCGCACGGCTTTTGCCGGAGAAGCAGCAGGTGTGGTGTTCGAAGGCGAAAAGCGTTTCGACCTCGTGGTAAGAATGGCTGAAGAATATCGCGAAAACCTAAGCAGCCTGAAAAACTTAAGAATTAATAAGCCGGGGCAGGAATTGATCCTGCTCAATCAGGTTGCGGATATTTCCTTTAAAGAAGGTCCCATGCAGATTTCACGCGACGATACCAAGCGCAGGATTGTAATCGGAGTTAATGTGCGTAACCGCGATGTGGAATCGTTTGTGGAAGAGGTAAACCAAAAACTGGATGCTTCATTGCAATTGCCGCCGGGATATTCGGTCACCTACGGCGGATCGTTCGAAAACCTGCGGGCAGCCCAGCGCAGTTCAAGCATTGCTGTCCCTGTGGCCCTGGCTCTGATATTTATTTTATTGTATTTCTCCTTCCATTCCCTTAAGCAATCCGTTATGGTTTTCACGGCCATTCCGCTGGCTGCCGTCGGTGGTATCTGGGCGTTGTATCTGCGTGATATGCCGTTCAGCATTTCGGCCGGTGTGGGATTTATCGCGCTGTTTGGTGTGGCGGTTCTGGATGGTATTGTTTTGATTTCTTATTACAACCAGTTGCAAAAAGATGGGATGAACGACATATATGAACGTGTGCGCATTGGTACTTCCGAGCGGTTACGCCCGGTGCTGATGACCTCCTTTGTTGCAGCACTCGGATTTTTGCCCATGGCCATTTCCACCGCAGCAGGAGCGGAAGTTCAGCGTCCACTGGCCACCGTTGTTATCGGAGGGATCATCTCATCAACATTTTTAACCCTTGTGGTTTTGCCTGTGCTTTACCTGATTTTTAACGATGGCATCAATCTGAAACCCATTAAGAAAGTGGCCGGAAAAGCTTCATTCATTCTAATTTTAATTGCACTGCCGGCAATGATTTTGGCGCAGGAAGCTCCCCAAACCCTCACCATGGATCAGGCCATCCAAATGGCCATGCAAAATAATGACGAGGTTCGCAATGCCCGGATGAATGTTGAAATTGCCGAAAGCCTCAAAAAATCATCTTTCAACCTGCCTGCACCTGAATTTAATTATGAGTGGGGACAGATCAACTCAGACCTCAACGATCGTTTTATTGATATCAGCCAATCGTTTGATTTTCCCACTGTTTACACCTCCCAGGGTCGTTATGGCCGGCGGTTGGTCGATTTACGCAGAACCGAGCAAAGCCTCACCGAAAAAACCATCTCCGGACAGGTAAAGTCACTTTATTTCAACTGGATGATTGCCGGGAGAAAGCTGATCATGAAAATGGAAGAGGATAATATTTATGATCAGTTTCTTAAAGCTGTAAAGCTGAAATTTGAAACAGGTGAGATCAATCGGCTAACCAAATCGGTGGCCGAAACCCAGGCACTTAACATTCAAAAATCGTTAAGTGAAATTGAAATCGAATACGTGAGATTTGAACAGGAACTGAAAAGCATGCTGGGCATCAGCGGGGCTATTGTTCCACAGGATGAATTTCCTGATTTACCGCTCAGAATGGTTCAAATGGATAGTTCTGACTTCGTTTCACCGAGGCTGCAATACCTGGAAACCAAAACAAATCTGATGGATGCAGCAGTTAAGGTGGAGCAGAACAAACATTTGCCCGGTTTTAATTTCGGCTATTTCAATCAAACCATCGATAATGTTGAAGGCTTCGAAGGCTGGACAGTGGGGCTGACGGTCCCGGTGTGGTTCTGGTCGCAATCTTCCCGGGTGCAAAAAGCAAAACTGGAACGCGATCAGGCGGGTTTTGAAATGGATTTTGAGAAGAATAAGTTAAACCTCTCCACCGAAAAGTACCGGCAGGATATCCTCAGGCTGAAGAATCTGCTATCGACTTATGAAAATATTACCCTGGAACAAATTGAACAGATTATACAGGACAGCAAAACCAGCCTCGAAGAGGGCGAAATCACATATTTCGAATTTGTGTTGAGCCTATCACATGCCTACGATATGAAGCTGGGATATTACGACCTGCTTAATGATTACAACCAGGCCATCATCAGCCTGGAGCAACTTGTTGTGCAAAAAACAAAAGAATAAACTGCGAATCAAAATTTTAAACCAATGAAAATGAAAAATATATCACAACACCTGTTTTTATTGATTTTAATATCTGCCGGTCTGGCCATATCATCCTGCAATCAAAATGCTGAACCGCCGGTTGAACAGGAAGAAACAGACATGCCAGCAGATAGAAAAGTTACGCTGACACAAGATCAGGTTGAACTTGCGGGTTTCAAATTTGGCCAACCTGAGCTTAAAGTTTTGTCGGGCCATGTGGATGCTCCCGGAAAACTGAGTCTGCCAAGCGGGGCTCAGGCCAAAATCAGCCCGGTTTTCGGGGGTATTGTTCACTCCATCGAAGTTACTTTGGGGCAGACGGTTAAAAAGGGGCAGGTGCTGGCCTACCTCACCGATCCGGAATACATCAAAATTCAAAACGAGTATTTGTCTGCACACATAAACCTTAATTTACTCGAAGATGAATACAAGCGCCAGCAGCGGCTTTTTGATCAGCAGGTGAGTTCCGAAAAAAAACGCATTCAGGCTAAAACGGAATTTCAAACTACCAAAGCGGAAGCAAAAGCCCTGGAACTGATGATCAGCCAAATCGGGCTTGATCCGGAGCAGGTAATTCAGGGAAATCTTTACCGAAATTCCGGTAAAATCGCCTATTACCGGCATCATGCTGATATCATGATCACCTGGGTGAGAATATCACCGAAGATGATAAGATGTTTGAAGTATCATGCCGTAATGAATTGCTGCTTGAGCTTGATGTTTTTGAGAAGGATATCCCTGAACATCAAAACGGGCAGCGCGTTTCATTTTGGTTAGCCAATGCAGGTGGTTTTCACCTATGAAGCAAAGATATTAACCACCGGTGGAGCAGTTATTCAAAACGGTGGCGTGGTAAAAGTGCTGGCATCGTTTCTACAACAAAAATCAACGGTTTTGATCCGGGTATGTTTGTGGCGGCAAAAATTCACACCGGTGAAAAAGAATTCAACGCACTTCCTGAATCGGCTATCATGAATTCAGGTACATCTAATACTTTTGTTTATTACACAACCGATAGTGAAAACAGCAATACCCTTTCCTTCGAAGAGTGGGTGTGTCAACAGGCTATAATGAAGATGGATTTGTGCAGGTTTCCTTCTCTGAAAGACTCGATCCTGCTGCCAGGGTTGTTGTGTAGGCTATTACATTATGGCTGAAGAGGTGGTGAATAATTCCCGGTCCGGATGGTTTAAAATTTTATACATTTTATCGAAAATCTTATACACTTTAATTTTACGGTTAAACGTATTATTGGGGATTTATTTAACATCAAAACCTTATTAATATGAAGAAAATGTTTATCGCTGTGCTCATGCTGCTGTCAACACTCACTTACGCTCAAATATCGTTTGAGGCTGAATACAGCCACTCCGGGGCCTTCACGAATCTGTCAAATTCAGGGTATAAATTTTATGTGATGGACGTACTGGCGGAACAATGCAGAATTTACAACACCAACCATTCGGTATGGAAAACCATCAGGTGGATGTTCCTGCTGATCTTATCTGTATGACATTCGCTATGTTTCCGGAGAACTTGTTTACCGGCATTGTGCCTCGCGCTGTGCTACATTTATTATTCCTTTGATGTCACGAATCCAGTATTATACCTATACAGCCAAATTTGTTAAGGAAGATGGCACCTCACTTCTCTCAGTAGATGGTTGCCAGTATGAACATGTTAATACAATTGATGACAGAGAGCAAAATGACGCTGTATGTTTATGATTACAGCATTTCGCCCTACACCATAACCACTTTGGTTTATGATCTGCCCGGTCAACTGGTTTCCAATGGTGAAGACGAATATTTTTAAGGCATTCGAAAATCAGGCTTTTCCAAACCCTGCACGGGATTATACGCTCATTCCTTATGAACTCCCAGAAGCCAGCACAAAGGTGAAATCGTGCTGACCGTGCAAATGGCAAAATCATTCAAAATTATCAGGTTGATAAACGGTTTAGAGATCTTTATGATTAACACAACCCAACTACCGGGGAATTTATTTTTATCATTTACAAACCGAAAATTGAGTCTGAGGCCAAAAAATTGTTGTTCAATAAACTTAACTGAAAAATGAAAATTAAAAAGTAATATCGCCGTTAGTGATACCGGTTATTTTAATCCGGATACGGGCGAATCTTATACCGTAAACCCAATTGGCGCAGCCATTATCAAGCAAATGCAACAGGGCAAGGGTGTGCATGAAATTACCGGAGAGCTGCAACAATCATTTGATGTTGACCGAAATACCCTTGAGAAAGACACCGAGGATTTTTTAGGGTTGCTCAGAAACTTTTCACTGGTTGACAATGAGTAATAAACGAAAACTGAACATAGCAGTTTCAGGGCTCAATGCCATCGATAGTCCGGGTCCGGGCGTAGCTGTGATCAGGGCGCTCAGGGAAGCAGAAAGCTTTGATGTCCGGATTATTGGCCTGGCCTACGAATCGCTGGAACCCGGCATCTACATGCACGATCTGGTGGATAAAACCTACCAGTTTCCCTATCCTTCCTCAGGTATCGATGAGATTCACGAGCGCGTAAATTACATTCATGAAAAGGAAAACCTGGATGTGCTCATCCCGAATTTTGATGCAGAATTATATCCGTTCATCAAACTCGAAAACGAATTAATGGCAAAAGGGATTCATATGTGCCTTCCCACCATGGAACAGTTTGAGGAACGCCACAAAATGAACCTGAACCAGTTTGGTGAAAAATACAACATCAATGTACCGCAAAGCAAATCGATGTATGATGTGAGCGAAATTCCGGATATTCAGAAAGAATTTGATTTTCCGGTGCTGGTAAAAGGTAAATATTACGATGCTTATGTGGCGTACTCCAACGAACAGTTGAAAACATATTACAATAAGATAAGTGCCAAATGGGGTTATCCGGTTATCATACAGGAGTTTGTACATGGCATGGAATACAATATTACCGGCCTGGGCGATGGCCTTGGCAATACCATTTCGGCCATTCCAATGCGTAAGCAGTACATCACCGATAAGGGAAAAGCCTGGGGCGGAATTTCAGTTTCAGATCAGAAGATGATCGCCCTTACCCACCATTTTATCAGTCAAACCAAATGGAAGGGTGGTTTTGAGCTGGAGCTGATGAAAGACAAAGAGGGAAAATTCTTTCTGCTTGAAATAAATCCCCGGATGCCCGCATGGATTTATTTTTCGGTGGGCGTGGGACATAATATTCCCGAAGCGCTCGTTAAACTGGCGCTCGGCCAAAAGGTTGAGCCTTTCGGTGAGTATAAAGTCGGGAAGATGTTTGTAAGATTTGCCTGGGATATGATTGTGGATATGCAGGATTTTCAAACCATTTCCACCATGGGTGAGTTGTAGGAAGTTTTCCGATGAACTATTTAACCAAACGAATAACCATTAACGAATAACCATTAACGAATAACGATTAACTGAATTCACATGACAAAACAAAGATATGAAAGGCCGCTGATTAAGAGAATGGAATCGGAGATGCCCAACAAATACGGCAGCAAGCCCGAGAATTCACCAAAAACCAATATTGATGGCGTAAAAGTTAGCGACCTGATTACAGAATATGGCTCGCCGCTTTTTGTGCTTTCAGAAAAGACCATTCGCAATACTTACAAGAAGGCCGTAAAAGCTTTTACAACGCGCTATCCCAAAGTGCAGTTTGCCTGGTCGTACAAAACCAATTACTTAGATGCCGTTTGCAGCATTTATCACCAGGAAGGATCATGGGCCGAGGTTGTGTCGGGGTTTGAGTACAAAAAAGCCCTGAATAATGGTGTAAACGGAAAGCGCATCATCTTTAACGGCCCTGATAAAACGGAAACCGACCTGGAGATGGCCATCAGCAATGGTTCACTCATCCATATCGATCACCTGGATGAGCTCTATACCATCATCAACCTTACCGAAAAACTGGAGCAACGTCCGCGCGTAGCAATTCGCGTGAATATGGATACCGGCGTTTACCCCATGTGGGACCGCTTTGGCTTTAACTATGAAAACGGCCAGGCCTGGGATGCGCTGAATAAAATTATGGCCTCCGGAAAAATGGATTTGGTGGGACTGCACTGCCACATCGGAACATTTATGCTGAGCGCCAAGGCCTATGGCGTTGCGGCCACCAAGCTTGCCGATCTGGCAATGGGCGTTAAGTCGAAGTTTGGCCATGAGATCAAGTATATTGATATGGGTGGAGGATTTCCTTCAAAAAATACGTTGAAAGGATCCTACCTGCCGGGCCAGGATATCAATCCGGGATTTGATGATTTTGCGGAAGCAATTTCCACGGCGCTGCTCAACTCGAAATTCACGCCCGACAATTTGCCGCTGTTAATACTTGAAACAGGTCGTGCCCTTATCGATGATGCCGGGTTCCTGCTGGGTACCGTAATCTCCAACAAGCGCTCGGCCAAAGGCAAACGGACCACCATTATTGATGTGGGCGTGAACATCCTTTTCACTTCCTACTGGTACGACCATAAGATTTCTCCGGCACAGGAGTTCACCCAGTTTTCCGAAACAACCACCCTCTATGGCCCCCTTTGCATGAACATTGATGTGGTACGCGACAATGCATTATTGCCACTGCTCAATAAAGGCGATCATTTCGTGATCCATCATGTGGGCGCTTATAATATGACGCAATGGATGCAATTTATCACCCTGCGCCCCAAAGTGGTTCTTATCGACACCGAAAGCAAAGTTCATGTGATCCGTGAATCAGAAACCATGGAAACCTTTAGTAAACAGGAAGCTGTGCCGGAATACCTGAAAGGTTTTGAACTTTAGTGAAAAAATTTGGAGGCCGTTTTTTGTTTCCTGCTTTATCCTACTTTTGCTGCTCAACGTGCTAACCGGAACTAATTGTTATGCCAGCCCCCATGCAAAAACAAACTGCTGAATTTCTAACCGGAATACTCAACAGCTATTCCCAGGTTTTCTTTTCGAAGAACCCGTGGTTTGCTGCCATTTTGGTGGTGGTTACTTTTTTCGACTGGCTGGCCGGGCTTTCAGGATTATTATCCAGGTGCTGATCGTAAACGGCGGCGCTACCCTCATGGGATAACAACACCTGGAAAATTAACCAGGGATATTACGGTTTTAACAGCCTGCTCGTGGGATTGGGGTTGGGGATTTACTACCAGCCGGGTTTCGCCTTTTTTTTCCTGCTTTTATTTGCGGCTATTTTCACCTTTTTCCTCACCATCTGGCTCGAAAATCATTTCGGGAAATATGAATTGCCTTACTTAGCCTGGCCCTTTATTTTTGGTATCTGGATGGTGAGCCTCGCCGCAAAGCAGTTTACGGCGCTGGAGGTAAGCAGCCGCGGATTGTACATGATTAACCAAATGTATGGTTATGGCGGCACATTTTTGGTTGATGCCTACCACTGGTTGGATAACCTCCCCATACACGATAGTTTCCTGATCTATTTTCAATCGCTGGGCGCCATATTTTTTCAGTACCATCTGCTGGCCGGCATTTTAATTGCCATCGGATTGCTCATTTATTCCAGGATTGCCTTCTCGCTTTCGCTGATTGGTTATTTTTCGGCATATTTCTACTACCAGTTTATCGGTGCAAACTTCGGTGAGCTCAGCTACGATTATATCGGTTTTAACTATATCCTTACGGCAATTGCCATCGGAGGTTTTTTTCTGATCCCCTCCGGATTTTCATACCTGTGGGTTTTGCTGCTAACGCCCATCATCTCCATCATCATAACCTCTACCAGCACCTTTTTCTATAACCTGCAACTTTCCATCTATTCGCTTGCTTTCAACATTATTGTGGTTTTGTTTGTGTATGTGATGAAGTTCAGAGAAAGAAATTTTACCCGGCCTGAGCTGGTGGTGGTGCAGAATTATTCTCCCGAAAAGAACCTGTATAATCAGCACAATTACCGTAATCGATTTGATGTCCGCGGACAGCAAACGCCGGTCCATTTACCATTTTGGGGGAGCTGGGTTGTAACCCAGGCTCATGATGGCGAATACACGCACAGGCAGCAGTGGAAGCATGCCTGGGATTTTGAAATGGAAGGAGAAGACGGAAAAAAATACCAGGCCAAAGGGCTTCAGCCTGAAGATTACCTGTGCTACAACCAAACAGTAATTGCACCTGCCGATGGCGTGGTGGAAGATATCCAGGACGGCATCGACGACAACACAATCGGGAATATGAACCTGGAAAAAAACTGGGGCAATACCATCGTGATCAAACATGCTGAGAACCTGTATTCCAAGATCAGCCACCTGAAAAAAGGCAGCTTTGCCGTGAAAAAAGGCGATGACGTGAAGCGTGGCACCGTGCTCGCCAGGGTAGGTAATTCGGGACGATCGCCGGTACCGCACATTCATTTTCAGATTCAAAAGGATCCGTTCATCGGATCAAAAACCATCGACTATCCCATTGCTGAATTCATTGTGCAAAACGGTGATGGTTATGAACTGAGAACCGACGACCGCCCGGAGCAGAACCAGGTAGTTACGGGCATCACAAAAAATGATACCCTTCACAAAGCTTTTAGTTTTATCCCGGGGCAGATCATAAAGTTTGATTTTAGTATGGATGGCGGTGCACAGCAGGAAGAGGAATGGGAGGTGAAGACGGATATTTACAACAACACCTATCTTGAGTGTGGAGCAAGCGGTTCGAAGGCCTGGTTCAAAAATGACGGGAGGCTTTTCTACTTCACGCAGTTCACCGGGGCGAAAAATTCAATGCTTTTCTATTTCTACCTTGGAGCATATAAAGTTGCCCTGGGATATCACCACGATTTGGTTGTACACGACAATTATCCGCTGGCCATCTTACGAAACAGCTTTTTGCGGTTCTGGCAGGATTTCATTGCCCCGTTCCATATTTTTATGAAAGCCTCGTATGTGCTCAGGTATATCAAGCTTGTTGAAGATCTTGGCAACAGCAGTATTTTGCTGAATGCGGAAGCGCAATTGCAGTCAACAGGGAAGGGTCGCGAAAAAGTTGAATTTGAAATTTTTGTGGAGGAAAACATGATCAGGCGGTTTGAGGTACGATCAGACCGGATCAATATTAAGGCGGGAGAGGTGAAAACATGATGGCATTCGGATCCGGCAATACAGGCAGGAAATTCGGGATGATAAACTTAGGTGTGCTACGGTTGGGTGTCACCATTCTTTTGATGATGCATGCGCATGCAATTTTTGCCCAGGAAACAGCACCGGAACTCCACAGGATCGACAGCATCACATGGGCGCATTACAGCAATGGCGAATGGAGCCAGTTGATCGATGAAGGAACGAAAGCAATTAACGAAGGTATCGACTATTTCTACCTCAGGATGCGGGTTGGGATTGCATTTTACGAAATGAAGAACTACCGCAGAGCAATCCCACATTTTAAAAAAGCAAAGGAATTCAATCCCCCGGATAAATCAGCGGTCGAATATCTTTATCTTTCCTACCTGCTCGGTGGCCGTCCGCAGGATGCACAGAAAATCATCCCCGAATTGGGCAAGGCTGCCAGGGAACGCCTGGCCGCCAGTGAAACAAAAATTGTAGAGGAAATTTACATTGAAGGCGGCCCGGCCTTTGCCGGAAACCAAAATCTGGGCGGAAACCAAAAGGGCAGGCATCGTGAAACCAGTGACACCATCTACAACGGAAGTTATTACTACGATAATGTGTATTACGGCCATGCAGGGCTGCGGTTGCGGCTGCATCCGGCGGTAAGCCTCTACCAGGGTTATAGCTACGTTGAAGCACCCTTTACCGAAAAAATCAGCTACATGGGAGAAGCGGTTCCTGATTTTCAATATTCCACAAAACAACACGAATATTACGCGAACCTTTCCATCAACCTGCCCGGGAAGATACTTGCAACACCGGCATTTCATATGCTGTGGCTGGAGTACGCATTGCGTGTGGATATGTATGATCCCGAAATTGACGGCCTGGTATATGATACGGTTTACGAAAATGAGCAGATGTACGTGGCCTCCCTGTCATTGAAAAAAGACATTTCCATATTTGCAGTGGAAGCAGGCGGAACCTACGGAGATTTCGGGCACATGGTTCATAAGCAGCTCTCGCTTGCCGGTTATGTTTATCCTTTCGGAAACCTGGATTTGTATGCCAAAACCGGTATAACACACATGTGGAACGAAAATGAAGGGCGCTGGATTTTTCACCAGATGGTGGGATGGTCGCCCGTTTCGGGGCTTTGGCTGGAGGGCTCCGGCACATTCGGGCAGTTGCAGGATTATGCGGAGCAAAATGCTTTTATTATTTACAATGCCCCCGAAGAGATCATCTACAAAATTGAAGGAACCGTCATGGTGGAAGTTTCATCAAAAATTGAGCTCTCGATGCGCTACCGGTTGCTTGAGCGGGTGAACCGATATCTTGCATATACAAGTTACGAAGATTTTACGTTTGAATATACCAACTATCATTACCATACCTTAATAGGAGGAATAAAATGGAAATTTTGAAATTAAGTAAAAAGTTTATGGTGCTTGTAGCAGTCCTTTTTTTGTGGACTTCCGGATTTTCACAAAACATCAATGCGCTTGAGCAGGCATTCAGCCAAAGTTACGAGCTTGAGGAAAACGGTGAATACGCAGCCGCTGTTGACAAATTGAAAAAAGTGTATGCCGAAGATTCTTACGAAATCAACCTCCGTTTGGGATGGCTGAACTATTCACTTGGAAATTTCACCGAAGCATCCGCTTATTACGAGCGGGCTGTCGCACTCAGCCCATATGCCATCGAAGCGCGCTTTGGATATGTTTATCCCCTCTCAGCACTGGGGAATTGGGGAGTTGTGAAAACGCAGTATGAAAAAATTCTGGAGATAGACCCCATGAACACACTTGCAAATTATCGGATGGGAATGATCTACTATGGCAGCGAAGACTATCAAACGGCGCTTAAATTTTTCGAAAAGGTGGTTAACCTGTATCCTTTTGATTACGATGGAACAATCATGTACGCCTGGACAAATTTCAAACTGGGAAAACTGCGTGAGGCTGAAGTGCTTTTCAGGAAAGCACTACTCATCAGGCCCGGAGATGAATCGGCCAGGGAGGGGTTGCAGTATTTGAAGTAATGTGCGATTTTTAGCAGGAATAAGCGGCAATTATATAATCAATCTATCCTGTAAGGAAATTTCCAATTACATCAGAGTGATATTGCCGACAGCTCTTTTCCGAGATCGTGAAGCCCCTTTTGGATGCGTTCAACCTGCCGGCGTCGTGGTTTTGACTTGTTGTTGAGATATGCCCAAAGTTGTTTCTGATGAATTCCTGTGATCTTTTCAAGACCTGATAAACTAAGTATGCCAGAATAATACTCCAGTAAACTTTGCACATCAAATTCGTATTCAATTTCATAGTTCCCGTCTAAAAATGAAGGATATTCCAACCCTTCCTTTACAGCAGTTTCTTTAAAAAAATCCATTTGTGTCTGCATGTCGTTTTTTGCTTCCTGCGGGGTATTGCCTCCACCTGAAAACAATTCATCTATACAGTGAATATTGTAAAATCCATCATTTGACCTGCTTATTATTGCTTTTACTTTTTTCATTTTCCGGATCGGTTTTGGGTGATCAACATTTTATTTAAGTTCCATTTCTTTCTTGATTTTAAGTTCCAACGGTTTTGATACTACTTTAGCACCATGATTTGGAACAGGATAAATCCTTTTTCCTTTTTGATAAATTACATGACTTCCTCGCTGTCTTTTAATTTGCCAGCCATTTCTTTGTATCAGTCTGTGTAATTGGTTAAACTTCATTTATCAGAAAAATATTTTGGATTCCACACAAAAATAGAAATATTTCTATTAATTTACCATTGTCAAAATGTCAGCCGAAACGGTTTGGCATTTTTTTTATTGTCCATTTCCCACTGAAAAATTAAAGGATTTTAATGTTGATGTTTGCGATTGAAAATTACTTTTGCAAAATATTTTAAATCGCATTGGTATCACTTAATCAAAATCAATAAAATGGAATTTAAACAAGTATCTTCTCACAGCGAACTGATCGAAAATATTAAGGATCTCGACAAATCATACCTCATGCTTTATAAAAGTGGCTCAGTCACAAGTAATTGTGCCATCGATAATCTTTCGCAGGTCGAAAATGACGACATCACTGTTTTTACTGCCGATGTGTCATCAGTGCGGGATATTCACGAAAAGTATGGTGTAAAGAGCGTTCCCACATTGCTGGCATTTGAAAAAGACCAGTACCAAAATGTGGTGAAAGGCTGCAACAACCCCGATTTTTACCGTTCATTTTTTGAAAGCACAGCCTACGTTGAGGAAAGTGGAGACGGCCCCCGCCAGCCAAGTGTAACGGTTTATTCCACACCCACATGCAGCTGGTGCAACACCCTTAAAACGCATCTCCGCAAACACAAAATCAGGTTTACCGACGTTGATGTTTCGCAGGACCCTTCGATGGCCGAAGAGCTGGTAAGGAAAAGCGGGCAGCAGGGCGTGCCGCAAACCGAGATAGATGGAGAAGTTATCGTGGGTTTCGACAAAACAAGAATCAATAAATTGTTAAACATAAATTAAAAATATCGTAACGATGAAAGAATTGCAACCGTTAAATCAGA
>JAGYLT010000129.1 GCA_018400545.1 Bacteroidales bacterium | reverse complement strand
CTCTCCTGCATTTGATTATTCCCAAGTATGGCAATCAGGCCCTCATATTGTTGATTTGTGGCGAACATAACAAAAGTTGATTTAATGATAAAATATATTATTAAAAGAACGAAATAAACAAAATTTTGTTTCGAAACCGGTTTTTTGTTTCTGCAAATAAAAATTTTCTACCCTTGCATATCCATTCAGGAGACTGAAGTCGGATTACAAACCCCGACGAGTTCAATGTCGATCGCATATAAAATTTTGCAGGAAATCATGCCGGGGTTACCACCGAAAAATGTCGTTGACCAGTAGTAAAGGTTATTACACTAATTATTTGTCAGATCGCCCGATCGTCTTCCTTCAAATTTTCTTCATATTCGGAAACGACAATCCTGGCATTTTCAAAGTCAGCGGATGAAACAAATATCTTCACTGCCCCGGCCCCGCCCGGAACCGCATTCCAAGGGTTTAAAGTACCAATGATATCATCCTTTAGGAATGCATGTATTTCTGCGTTTTCAAGCAGGCTTTTCACCATGCCTGCCTGCAGTGACGTGCCGGCAAATACTTCTACCGGTTTATTTTCATCTTTTGTTTTCATTGTCTGCTATTTTAACTCAATTTATTACTGATTCAACGCATAAGGATGTCCATCCAAATCCAAGTAAAAGGCGCTTTTTGAGATTAATATATCCGGGTTTTACAATCATATATGAATTGCGTATTGTGGCTTTCTGTTATGGATAATTCACCAATTCGGCCACATGCGCCAGTGCTGCATTGATTGTAACACGCATCGGGGAAGCATAGCCTCCGCCGTGGACCGAGATCACGGGCAATTTCCGCGGTGCGGCATAATCCAGCACCATACGGGTAAGCACCCTGAAATCATTGTTGGTGTAGTTGGTTATGCCTTCGCCGCAATCATCCACATGGCCATCGTAACCGGAGAAAATAAAAACCAGATCAGGATCAAAAGGAACGCGATCAAGCGCTGCTTTAAACTCCTGCATGATGTGTCCGGCCCTGAAAAACTTACCGGCCAGATTTATTTCTTCAAAAAAATCATCTTCAAATCCATCCCATAAAACGGGGATGTTGCAATGGCCAACCTTTTCGGCGTAAGTAGTTGTAGATTTCTCAATATCCGAGGCTTTCATCATATACAAATCCACTGCACTGTGGATGCTGATCTGGTGAACATCAGGATCATGCTCAAAAATTTGCTGTGTACCATCGCCGTGGTGAATGTCCCAATCCACAATCAAAACTTTACCGAGACCATGGGCCTGGCCGTAACGGATTGCAGCCGCCATGGTATTGAGCAGACTGTATCCATGTGCATAATCGCTGTGAGCATGGTGCCCGCCTACATTAAAAAGGTAAGCCCTGTCGAGATTACCATGCATGGCCTGGCTTATGGCTTCAATCATCCCGCCAAGGGCATAACAATATCCCGGAACTGCAAACTCCATCCCGCTGCATTCGATGGTCCTGTTTAATGGCGCTGACGGATCTTTACCCTGGGAGAGGAGTAAGATATCATCGACAAAGGTGTTTTCATGAATAGAGTAATAAAAGTCAAAATCAGCTTTCCGAAGTGCTAATTTTGGATAATGATCCAGTTTATCCTCCAGGATGGCTCTCAGTTTATTAAAATGCGGATAGGAATACCCTTCAAAGTTGATCTCATCGAAGGGTTTGAGGGTTTCAAAAATTTCCTGGTTCAGGTAGGTTGCAAATTTCATTTTCAGGGATTTTTTTTTGATTGTATCATTTAAACAGGTACAGGGTACGTTCCTGGCTGTCGGGCACCCCAATGATAAAATTCAGGTAATTATCGTGGGCAATCAATTGCCCCTGTTTTTGCACATAACCTGTTGCTTTGGGCATGCACGCTCCCCATGCACCCGACTGCTGGCAATCCTCGATGTCAGAAATCTTTGCTATCGTATGCTTTCCAACAATAATTATGGCATTGCTGTAATCTTTCATTTGATTAATTCCGGTTTCAATGTTTTCCTTATTCAGTTCAACGGCTTTATCAGCCTTTGCGGCAGCCAGTTCGCGAATGCTGATGAGTGGTTCATGCTGATTGATGTCTGCGGCATTGAATGCAATAGCTCCGTCGAGGAATGTTTTCAGGGTTTCGACTTTGGACTGGTCCTGTGCACTAAGGCTGGCACACAGCAGGAGAACTGCGATTGAAGTGAGGATCTGTTTCATAATTTGTTTTTGTTGTTAAGATTTTGGAAAAAAGTATTGCACAAATATAAAAAAAGACCGGCAATAAAATTACCGGCCTTTTTTGAAATATTATTTTTCGAAATCATTACTTCTGAATGACGATCTTTTCAACGATCGACTGTTCATCATTTCTCAGGTAGAGGTAATAAACACCTTCTGCCATTGCTGAAATGTCGATATCTTCGGTGTATTTTCCGTTAACTTCAACGGTTTTGCTGAGGATCTCAATACCGAGTGCGTTGATCAGCTTCACATCGTAGTTATCGGCATTTTCGGTAGCCAGTTCAATGCTGAAGCGTCCACTGTTCGGGTTTGGATAGATACCTACAGTAGCGCCCTGGATATTATAAATTCCGGTTGGGTCCATAACCATCACGTCAAAGTCTTCTGAGTATGCACCCATTCCACAATCGTTACCTCCACACACTTTAAGAACGGCTTCGCCCATATAGTCTTCGCTAAAGTGAACGGTAACCATGTTCATTTCAACTTCAAGCGTACCGGCATTTTCAGGTGAAATTTCCCACTGATACAGGGTAGCGTCATCCATTTCGGAAACGTGATATTCCTCAATTTCACCCATAGCAACTTCGTGGTCACCATCAATGGGTCCGGCCTGAGCGGGAACATCCATTACGGTGATGTAGTTATTTATGGTCATTTCGGTAACATCAGTGCCATCAGAAATTTCGAGTGTAACATCAAATTCACCTTCAACATCATACATCACTGTTGGATTCTGCTCGGTTGAAGTAGCTGGTGTACCACCCGGGAATGTCCAGTTCCATGAAGTAGCACCCACTGAATTATCGGTAAATGAAACTTCCATGCCTGCACATCCTTCGGTTTCATCGGCGGTAAAGTTTACAGAAAGCGTTTCACCAATAAGTACTGTGTAATCTTCAATCTCCCCATATGATGAGTTTCCACACGGTTCCGGGTCGGAGCTATAAGTCATTCTGATACGCAGACGATATTGTCCGGCCTGCTGATCAGCCGGAGGAGTAATGTCGCCAACAAAGGTCTGTCCCTGTCCGCCAACATTCTCAAGTACATAGGTTTCGTTTGCATTGTTACCAAGTTCTTTATCCATATTCCAATCGATCCATGCAGTAACCTTATCGCTCGACCAGGCATTTCCATTTTCAATGGTCATTTCAACAGCCACACCTGGCTCAAGTGTGGTATTCATATCCGTATAATTTGCTACACCACCTTGCCATCCACTTGAGTTCTCAATATCACCAAATGATACATTTGCAATAAATTCATCTTCGGTGTTGGTGGTAGCCTCGCAATAGTCAGTAAAAGGAATAACAACAACAGCTTCCTGCCCGATATTCATGTCGGCAGTAACCATCAAATCAAGTTCACCCATATATCCGGGGATAATATCCGGATCGGCAGTAACTGTAAATACGGCCTGTCCTGCAAGTGTAGGACCAAGATCACCTATATCCTGTGGATCTGTAGTTTCTATTACCAGGAGTGGGTCGCTGCTGGTAAGTTCAGCCATAACATTATATGCTTCCGCAGAACCATCGTTTATAACACCAACAGTCATTTCAACTGTTTCACCAGGATCAAGGAATCCATTATTATTGCCGTTGGAATCATCAATTGAATATCCATTAAACTCGAGTACCGGTGCGTTTCCATTTAAAGAGAATGCGCTTTCCCAGGATTCACCACCAACTGCAGTTACGAGGAAGGAAACACCATGTCCGTCAGGAATATCTTCGGATACTTCGACTTCAAAAGCATTGTCGATCATTATGATTTCGTCCGGTTCAATCATACCAAAATTCTCAGTACCATCAAGAATGGTAACATACATATCCTCGGTGGTAATTGTAACCTGAACATCATTTGCATTGGCCACACCAACGTTTTTCATTGCAAGGTTTAACGTGGTAGTTTCTCCATACTCCAGACCACCTGTAGAAGTATTAACTTCAACATCGCTAAAAATCACGTAGGGACCTGATGGCGGGATGCACTGGATGGTTTCGTAAACAGTTTCGGTATTGAATCCGGTAACCACTAAATTAACATCTCCCGGAAGGAAATCATTTGGGATAGAAACCATACCTGAAGCATCGGTGTAAGCGCTTGCATACACGCCATCCTGTGAAAGAGCTACCAGCGCACCTTCGAAAGCAGCACCATCAACGGTTACTGTAGTTTCGAAGTTTGCACCTACCAGCATTACGTTATTTGAAAGTGTTACGGCCGCTGGCTCATCAGTCCTGATTTGCAGTGCGGCATCACCAAATGTTGTCCATGTCTGAACGGTATTCAAATCGGAAGAACCGTTGGATTCGGTGTACATCAAAGTGAGGCCGTTGGCAACAATTGATCCGATGATCGTACGTCCTTCATCGGTATTGATCCCGCTACCGGGATTTGAATTATAATCATAACCGCCCACAATCAGATCGTTGAAATAGTCCTGTCCGCGCATTGGCGGATCCCAGGGTTGGTTAATGGTAGCCATAAGCGTCATCACGGCACCACCGTTTTCTTTCTTAAGCCAGGCTTCGGCAAAACAGTCGCTGCTGTTGTGGAAAGCGCCGTTTACACAGGCAACTGAGAAGATGAACGGAAGCATATCACCATTGGTGAGCTGACTGATGTTGGAATTACTGAATCCTGAGGAACCCCATGAAGTGGATGATCCGTGACCTGTGTAATTGATAACCGAGGCACCCTGCTCAATATAATTTTTAACCATCGTCTGGTTGGCACTCGGATCATAGGCAGAGCTATAATCATCGTAGGTGAAAGGCTCGAGGCGGTTTTCCCAGATAATATCGTTGTGGTCATCATCATACTCATTGTCATCACCGGGGCCCTGGTTGCTGGCAATGCCGATGGCATTGTTGTACCAATCGCCTGACGGTTCTTTTTCGTAAGTAATGGCTTTATTCACCTGAGTGGTAACATGTCCAGGCGAGTTTGCAGAAAAACGGCCAATTGCAATATCAGGATACGTGTCGCTGCCAACAACACATCCAAGCATCGGATCCATTGGAGCATTTGCGCCGCCACCTGTATTTGACTTGATATCAGCCCAGTCGCCAACAAGCTGAACATAAAGGATATCATTATTCTCGTCGTATTTCTGCTGGATGAGGCTGGCCACGTTGGTTCCGGTCGATACCACTTCCTTATGCACGTCAAATCCTTTCATCATTTTCCAGTCGATGTAAGGCTGAATGGCATCTTCATCTCTTGATGTTGTGATTACCAAAATATCACCGGTTTCACCTACGGTAAGGTCATCCGTATTATTTTCGTAATTCATGAAAATTGACTGATACATGCCTTCCATCTCCGGGAAATATTTACCGGAAGTCTCGTAGAGCGGATTTACAGGCTCGCCTTCAGTTTCCTGAAGCACAACTTCAACTTTAGTCCAGATGCGGACTGTTTGGGTTGCTGCATTATACTGGAAAGGATAAAAATAAACGGTGGTTCCACGTACATCCTTGATGATGTAGGGTTCTGCCATATCCACAAAATTGGCAGGATAATAAGTATCAACCACTGATTCCGGGGCAATTTCGTAAGGGATCTGTGAGGGGTCCTGATCTCGGTAAATTACGCCGCGTGAAGGAACCAGCGGGTGATCGAGTTGAATTTCAGTGTAGCTCAGGGTGTTGAAAACAACCTCAACATGCTGAAGATTTCCAAGCTGGATGTTTGCATTTACAAATGGCAGTTCTGCAAAACCTTTTTCTTTGGTTACTACCCTACCGTCAAAAAGGATTTTGGTATAATCAATCCCGCCATGTTTTACGGTTTTGAAATCGTACTGATCAACCGTGAATTCGATAATTCCGGCAGTACCATTTTCCTGTTTGAAATTTACATCGTAGCCATCGCTGGCCATTACTCCAAGAAAGCTAAAAAGCGTTAAGTAAATAAATACGAGTTTTCTCATGTTTTAATGATTTTATGAATTAGTTATTAAATGTCAAATTGTTAAAGTTTGCGAGAAAGGAAAAAGTAAAACCGGATTTCGTGACCCGGTTTTACTTTTAAAAATTTTTATTTGCTCAAAATCACCTTCTTCGAAACTGATTTCTCGCTGTTCTGAAGCTTGATATAATACACACCCGCATCATAAGCCGACATATCGAGTTGCAGTGTATTTAACCCCAGTTTATTGATATCATTTATTTCGCGATATTCCAAAAGTTGCCCGAAAGCATTGAGGATCGAAATGATTACCTCATCGGAAGATTCGGCCAGGAAATCGATATTTACCTGGTTTCCGGCGGGGTTGGGATAAATCCTCAACGAACCCTGCCTGGTCAGCTCCTCGATAAAGGTTGGCTGGAAGTACAGCAAATTCGACATTTCGGATTCACAACCATAGTTGTTTGTTATAATGGCGTAGTAATTTCCTGATTCTGACGGGCTGTAGATTTGACCGTTTGCTCCCGGGATGGCGCCATCATCGTCATACCACTGGTTTCCAAACT